>DATEWO010000403.1:0-5561 GCA_035257925.1 Propionibacteriaceae bacterium
CCGGTCACCACCACGCAGGGGATCTATGAGCGGATGACGCTCGAGGCCTTCCAGTCAGGACTGTCCTGGATCACGATTCTTCGCAAGCGGGAGAACTTCCGGCGGGCTTTTGCCGGCTTCCGGCCCGAGCGCGTTGCCGCCTTTACCGATCATGACATGGAGCGTCTGCTGAGCGATCCGGGCATCGTTCGCAACTGGGTGAAGATCGCGGCGGCCATCGAGAATGCTCGGCTGGTTGTCGATCTTGGACTGAGGTTTGCCGAGATCGTTCTCAGCTATCGGGTGAGCGGCCGGCCGCGTCCGGCTGCGGGAGAGCGGCGTGCGACCTCACCCGAGTCCATCGCAATGGCGCGCGAGCTCAAGGACCTCGGCTTCCGCTTTGTCGGCCCGACGACGGCGTACGCGACGATGCAAGCGATCGGACTGGTCGACGATCATGTGGTGGGCTGCTCTGCGCCGCCGCCGGTCTGGCCTGAGGTGAATCCGGCCCTAAAAACACGTCCTACGCCAGAACCCGACTCCGGTTGCGACTAGGCAGTACGGAATAATTGAGCCGGCAAGTTGCCAGATAACCAAAGGATGAGGATGCGTGATGGCAGCAATGAAACCGCGGACGGGTGACGGCCCTACGGAAGTCACCAAGGAGGGACGTGGGATCGTCATGCGGGTTCCGCTCGAGGGAGGCGGCCGGCTCGTTGTGGAACTGAACGCAGACGAAGCGGCCGAGCTCGCGGGCGCACTGAGAGAAGTCGTTAGAGAATTCAAGAGCTGATAGCACAAGGGACCCGGTCGCAATGACTGGGTCCTTTTGCTTGTTCGGGAAATCAGCTGCATAAGAAGGGCGATACCTCCGATGTACCCAAACTGCGATGCTGTGAACGAGATTCTGCAAGCGGCTGGGCTGCCCGGTCGGGTGCGCATACTCGATGAGGCGGTGACCACGGCACAGGCTGCCGCCGAGCATTTGGGATGTCCCGTTGGAGCCATCGCCAACTCGCTGATCTTTGAAGCGTTCGCGACCGCCGGCAACGGTATGTGCGAGCAGCCCGAGAACCCTGCCGCTGGGGCGGCATTGTTGATCATGACCAGTGGTGCACATCGAGTCGACGTGAACAAGGTCGGAGGACAGCTTGGAGTTCAGCTCCGTCGTGCCTCACCAGCGTTTGTCCGGGAACACACCGGCCAGCCGATCGGGGGTGTTGCTCCGGTCGGTCACCCACAGCCCATTCGCACGATCGTCGATCGGGCGCTTGCCGAGTTCGACGTGCTCTGGGCCGCCGGCGGCGTACCCCACGCCGTCTTTCCGCTGACCTATGACGAACTCATCAGACTGACAGGCGGCGTGGAAGCCGACGTCAGCTGAGCAGCCCTGGGCGAGCCGGGGTGGCGATCAAGGCTGAGTGAGTGTCACGAGGCGCGTTCCCTGAGAATGCTGATGACCTCCTCGTCGCTCAGCTGCCGGAAATCCTCATACGCGCCGCCGACTGCGATGAACGGCTCAGGTGTGGAGAGACAGACGACGAAGTCCGCGACTGATCGCAATACCCGCACGGCCTGGCGCGCTCCGACCGGGACCGCCACCACGACGGCGGCAGGCATGTGAGTTCGGACAGCGTCGACCGCTGCCAGCATGGTGGAGCCGGTCGCGAGGCCGTCGTCCACCAGGATGACGGTCGCATCTGCGATGTCCAGGTCGGCGGAGGGAAAGATACTGGAGCGACGCTCCAGCTCACGCCGTTCCCGTTCCCGTGCGGCGTCGAATGCCTGACTGCTGATGCGCAGCCCGTTGATGATCTCATCATTGCGGAATTCTGCGATCTCTTCACCAACCATGGCCAGGGCTCCCATGGCCAGCTCGCTTCGTCCTGGCACGCCGATCTTGCGTACCAAGATCACTCCGAGCGGGGCGCTCAGCCGCACAGCTACCTCGGCTGCTACCGGTACGCCGCCGCGCGGCAGTGCCAGTACGACTGGTTTCTCGACCACGGCCTCGGTGACCAGCGCATCTGCGAGCGCGCGGCCGGCGACAGTGCGATTGGCGTAGCGGGTCGCTGTCCTGCGGCGCCCTATCACGGCTGGCCTAGCTTTGGTGTACCTCGAGCGCGCGACCGTAGACCTCGACTGTCTCGGCGGCGATCTTGGACCAGTCGAACTCCTCGATGCAGCGCTGCCGTCCAGCCAGTCCGAATTCCCGGGCCTTGTCCGGATCGGCCGTCAGCGAGTTGATCTTGGTTGCAAATCCTTCCTCAAAGGTGGCGACGGCTTCCGGATCGTCGGCCTGCGCCGGGTCATAGGGCACGAGGTAACCGGTTACGCCGTCTACCACCACCTCAGGGATACCTCCCACCGCTGAAGCAACGACGGCCGTCTCGCAGGCCATTGCCTCGAGGTTGACGATGCCCAGCGGCTCGTAAACCGAGGGGCAGGCGAACACAGTTGCATGTGACAGCACCTGGCGTACCTGTGCCCTTGGCAGCATCTCCTCAATCCACAAGACATTCCCCCGGGCGGACTGGAGATGGCCGAAGGCATCACCGATCTGCTGGGCGATTTCCGGCGTATCCGGAGCACCCGCCAGCAGTATTACCTGAGTCTCCGGATCAAACTTTTCTGCCGCCCGTACCAGATGAATCAGGCCCTTTTGGCGAGTGATCCTTCCCACGAACACCACCGACGGCTTTTCAAGATCGATGCCGATGCCAGTGACCACGTCGGTACCCGGGTCCGGCTTGAATTCCTCGGTATCGATGCCGTTCTTGACCACATGCACTTTGTCTGGATCGAGATTGGCGTAGGAATCCAAGGTGTCTTTGCGCATTCCCGCACTGACGGCGATCACCGCATCTGCGCCTTCGAAGGCAGTCTTCTCAGCCCACGACGAGAGCCGGTAGCCACCGGCGAGCTGCTCGGCCTTCCACGGTCGGTGCGGCTCCAGTGAGTGCGCACTGACGACATGCGGAATGTCGTGGAACAGGCCGGCCAGGTGCCCGGCCAGGTTGGCGTACCAGGTGTGCGAGTGAACCAGATCCACCTCAGGGATGGCTGCCACCATGGAGAGATCTGCTCCGAAGACCCGGAGGGCGGCGTTGGCTCCTTCCGGATAGTTCTCGGCGTGCGCTGTGGCGCCCTCTCGCGGCTCGCCCATGCATTGGACATCGACATCGATGAGCTTCCGCAACTGCGGCACCAGTTGGGCGACATGCACGCCGGCGCCACCGTAGATTGAGGGCGGATATTCCCGGGTCAGCAACGAGATGGACAGTCGATCGGTGTCTGCCAGCGCCATAGTTGGCATCGTTCCACAGCGTCGTCGATGTTGACCACAACATGGCCGAGAACCTGCTCCCATAGCCCGATATCCGCTAGGTTCAAATCATGCGCGCGCGTCCGAGAGTTCTGGCGATCGTACTGGCTGGCGGGGAAGGAAAACGGCTGATGCCGCTGACCATGGATCGCGCAAAACCGGCGGTCCCGTTCGGGGGCACGTATCGCTTGATCGACTTCGTGCTCTCAAATCTTGCCAACGCTGGAATGCGGCAAATTGCGGTGTTGACGCAGTACAAGTCGCACTCGCTGGACAAACACATCTCTTTGACCTGGCGTTTCTCGACGATGCTCGGCAACTACGTCACGCCGGTGCCAGCGCAGCAGCGCCTCGGGCCGCGGTGGTACCAGGGCAGCGCGGACGCGATCTATCAGTCGATGAACCTGATTGGTGACGAAGAACCGGATTATGTAGTGGTCTTCGGCGCGGACAACATCTATCGGATGGATGTCTGGCAGATGCTCGAGGCGCACATTGACGGTGGACTCGGCTGCACAGTGGCAGGCATCCGAGTGCCGCGGAGCCAGGCCAGCGCGTTCGGTGTGATCGACGCCGGGTCCGACAACAAGATCAAGGAGTTTCTCGAGAAGCCGGTCGAGCCGCCCGGTCTTCCGGATGACCCCGAAGCCTCCTTTGCCTCGATGGGCAACTACATCTTCACTACCGAGGCGCTGATCGATGCCGTGACAAAAGACGCCGAAGACGAGAGCTCCCGCCACGATATGGGCGGCGACATCATTCCGAGCTTCGTCGGTCGCGGCGATGGGCAGGTCTACGACTTCACGGCCAACGAGGTTCCCGGCTCTACCGAACGCGACAAGGCTTACTGGCGAGACGTGGGAACGCTCGACGCCTACCACGAGGCGCACATGGACTTGGTCTCAGTGGACCCAGTGTTCAACCTGTACAACCTGGAGTGGCCGATCTGGACATACCCAGTACAGATGCCAGGCGCCAAGTTCACCCTGGACGGCGTAGCGCGGGACTCCATCGTTAGCCCGGGTTGCGTCGTGTCGGGCGCATCCATCGAGAGTTCGGTGCTCTCTCCCAACATCGAAGTGCATGAGGGCGCCAGCGTCGAAGATTCAGTGATCTTGTCCCACGCTGTCATTGGGCGTAATGCAGTCGTCCGTCGCGCGATCTTGGACAAGAACGTTCATGTCCCAGAGGGGGCAAAGATCGGCGTTGACTCCGAAGCCGATGAGGCCCGTGGCTTCACCGTGTCCGAAAGCGGTGTGACGGTCGTGGGCAAGGGTGTGACGGTCTCAGTGACATGAATGTGCCTGCCTCAGGATCGGGTGGCCACGAGGCAGAGAGACCCGAGGGTGGAGCCTTCGGGGTCGATGCTCCCAGAGTTCCGGTGGTCATGGGTGCCGTCGCGCTGCTGCTGATGATCATTTGCTGTGTGCTGATGATCACTAACAGGTTCGGCGCTGGTCTGGTGACGATGATCTTCGCTGCGTTCTTCGTACTGTGTGCGTTCAGCTATCTGTACACCACTCTGCATGGGAAGTTCGTGTGGTGGGCGGATCTGCTCGATGATGCGCGCCTGAAGGGCGATGAGTACGCCGTCGATCTGGGCTGCGGCCGGGGCGCGGTCTTGATCAGCCTCGCCAAACGACTGACGACCGGACGGGTCTCAGGCATCGACCTGTGGCGTAGCAAGAACCAGCCCGGCAACGACATCGAAGCCATCAAGCACAACGCGCGGGTGTGCGGTGTGGAGGATCGTGTCGAGCTGAACACCGGCAACATCACGACCCTTCCCTATTTTGACGGGCAGTTTGATCTTGTGGTCTCCAGTCTTGCGATCCACAACCTCAAAGCTCGCGAAGATCGGCGTCAGGCGATCGCCGAGGCCATTCGGGTGCTAGAGCCTGGCGGCAAGATCATCATCACTGACATCAGTCACACCGATGAGTACGCGGATTGGCTTACCGAGGCCGGTATGGAGTCAGTGACTCTGCAGGACTTGGGCGTCCGCGGATGGTGGGGTGGACCCTGGATGCCAACCAGCGCTGTCACTGCGAGCCGCCCAGGCGGCCGAGGGTGAGCGCCTGGCCGAGGTCGCCAAGTTGTCCGAGGCTTCCTGTCCGAGCGCTATCGGAGATCATCGCTTGACCGCGACGAGCAACCCATCACCGACCGGAAGCAGCGACGACACGAGATCTTCGTTGTCCTTGACCGCACTCAGTGCGTTGCGGATCGCTTCGGTCTCCTTGTCGATATGGCTTCC
>DATEWO010000404.1:0-3984 GCA_035257925.1 Propionibacteriaceae bacterium
TGGTCGATCCCGGCAACGAGAAGGTCTTCCAGCGGCACTGGATCGGTTTGACCCCGACGGACGCGGTACTGCCCCGCCTGCCCGGTGGGAACGCCGGGCCGTTGGCCTCGCGGCGGCACGGCAACGCCACGCTGAACGAACACGAGCAGCCCTGTTACACCGGCGCACTTGGCCTGTTCCACACCGGCACCGGCCCGACCTCCGCGCCGTCCGGCAACCCCGGCGCATCCTGCGACTCGGTGGTCTCAACAGTGCCGAGTGAGCGGAGCATCTTCACCCTGAATTCCGCGATCGCCGCGGTGAGTGAGGGCAACTACGGCCGGCTCGGCGACGACCAGCAGCAGTTCTACATGCGGGGCAATGCCCGGTCCCAGCTCGACCCGGATATCTGGGAAATGCCAGGTGCGATGCCGGAGATCGTCCCTAGCCCCGACTTCGAGGCGAACATCGACCGACTTTTCACCGAGCGGTCCATGGTCCTCCAGGCCTGGGGCGCGTACGGCGTGCTCTGGCCGGTGATCCACCACTGGCTGGGCGTCTCGCCCGATCTCGGGCGGAACCGTGTCTCGGTGGTGCCGCAGCTGCCGGAAAGCGAGACCAAAGCGTCGGCGAACACCGTCAAGCTCGGCCTGATCGCCGTCGACGTAGCCGCCGAACGGCAGGGCTCGACCTACACCACTAGGGTCACCCGGCACGGCCGGGTGGATCTGCGCATCGGCGCGGTGCTGCCGGATGGGGCCACGATCACATCAGCGACGCTCAATGGTTTGCCGGTGAAGCCAAAGCTGGTGCAGACGACGCGTGGATTGGAAGCTGTCATCTCGGCAAAGCCCGACCAGCGTACGGCGACTCTGGTGATCACTATCGCAGGCTGACGCCGAAAAGGGTTTCAGCCGAGGAGCGCACCGCGCAGGATCACGTGGCGTGGAGCGCTCAGCACGCCGAGGTCGAGGCGCGGATCGGCGTCGAAGACCACGAGATCGGCTGGCGCCCCTTCGCTGAGCCGGGACGGGTGGCCGAGCCAGGCGCGAGCCCGCCAGGAACCCGCTCCCAACGCGTACTCAGGCGAGCTGAACTGTGCCAATGCCGCGATCTCCTTGCCGACCAGGCCGTGCGGCAGGAAACCACCGGCATCAGTACCGGCATAAATGGGGACGCCGGCGTCCAGGGCTTTGGCAAAACGTTCAAGACGGGTGGCATACAGCGCACGCATATGCCTCGCGTAGGTCGGATATTTATCCTCACCGGACTGGGCGTACATCTCGAAGTTGTCGAGCTGGATCATGGTCGGGACGAGCGCGACCTGGTGCTCCGCCATCAGGACGATGGTGGCGTCGTCCATTCCGGTCCCGTGCTCGATTCCGTCGATCCCGGCCGCAACCAGCTCGCTGACTGCCTGCTCGCCGAAGACGTGCGCAGTCATGCGGCAGCCCAGTTCGTGCGCCCGTGTGATAGCCGCCTCCGCCACATCAATCGGCCACAGGGGCGTGAGATCGCCGATGTCCCTGTCGATCCAGTCGCCAACCAGCTTCACCCAGCCGTCGCCGCGAGCGGCCTGCCGCTCCACTTCGGCGACCAGCTCATCAGGTTCGACCTCCTCGCCGTAGTTCCGCAGATAGCGTTTGGGCCGGGCGATGTGCCGTCCGGCCCGGATGATCTTCGGGAGATCGGCGCGCTGGTCTATCCATCGGGTGTCAGCCGGGCTGCCCGCGTCGCGCAGCAGCAATGCCCCGGCGGCACGGTCGGCGAGTGCATGCTGCTCAGCCCGGTCATCGGGTACGGCGCCCTGCCGCTCCAACCCGACGTGACAGTGCGCATCAACCAGACCCGGCATCAGCCAGACCCCGGTGGCGACACTGTGGGCGTCGACGACCGGCTCGGTGCGGATTACGCCATCAACCACCCAGAGGTCGCGATATTCGCCTTCAGGCAGCACCACGCCAGCCAGGTGCAGGCGGTCGTGCCCTTCGACAGGCTCAGGGCGCATAACGCTTACTTGCCGAAGCGGGTGCGCAGTTCGGGTGGCAGCTGGAAGTCGGCCATCGCCTTCTCGAGTGCAGCCTGGTCGATGTCGCTGCCACCGAATGCAGCCGCCGGATCAACTGCGACAGCTGGTTGCTGGGCCGCGTTGCGCTTGGCCGGGTTGCCTGAGACCCCTCGGCCACCCTTCTTTTTCTGCGAGCGCGACGGTTGCCGTCGCGGAGCCGGCAGACCGCCAAGTCCCGGCATCCCAGGCACATTGCCGGTTGCCAGCGAGCTCATCATCTTGCGAGCCTCGAAGAAGCGATTGATGAGGGTGTTGACCTCGGACACCTCGACACCGGCTCCCTTGGCGATCCGGGCACGCCGCGAGCCGTCGATGATCTTGGGGTTTTCGCGCTCGCCCGGAGTCATCGAATGGATCATCGCCTCGATGTGATCAACGTCACGCTCGTCGATGCCAGCGATCCTGTCCTTGAGCTCACCCATCCCAGGCAGCATCCCGAAAACCTTTGACAGCGGACCCATCTTGCGAACCATCTGCATCTGCTGCAGGAAATCCGCCAACCCGAACTCTCCCCCGTGGCCAGCCAGCTTGGCGGCCGCCTTGGCCGACTGCTCGGCGTCGAAGGTCTTCTCGGCTTGCTCGATCAAGGTGAGCATGTCGCCCATGCCCAGGATCCGGCTCGCCATCCGGTCTGGATGAAATACGTCGAAGTCCGTCAGCGCCTCGCCGTTGGAGGCGAACATGATCGGACTGCCCGTGACGCGCGCTATGGAGAGGGCGGCACCGCCGCGGGCGTCACCGTCCAACTTGGTCAGTACGACACCGTCGAAACCCACACCCTCGGCGAATGCGTTCGCGGTGTTGACTGCGTCCTGGCCGATCATGGCGTCGACGACGAAGAGCACCTCGTCTGGGTGGACGGCATCGCGGATGTCAACAGCCTGCTGCATCATCTCGGCGTCGATGCCGAGCCGGCCAGCGGTGTCGACGATGACGACGTCATAGAGGCGGCGCTCCGCCTCGGTGATCGAAGATCGGGCGACCGCGACCGGGTCACCGCTCTGTTGATCGACGTCGCTCCGCGACGAGGCGTTGCCCGGTTCGGGGGCGTAAACGTGAACGCCGGCTCGCTGGCCAACCACTTGCAACTGATTGACCGCATTGGGCCGCTGCAAGTCCGCCGCGACCAGCAGTGGAGAGTGACCCTGCTCCTTCAGCCACAATCCGAGCTTGGCTGCCAGCGTCGTCTTGCCCGAGCCCTGCAGACCGGCGAGCATGATCACGGTCGGGGGTCGTTTGGCGAAACGCAGCAGCCTGGTTTCGCCGCCGAGGATGGCGATCAGCTCCTCATTGACGATCTTGATAACTTGCTGGGCAGGATTCAGTGCGCCGGAGAGTTCGGCGCCGCGGGCTCGGTCCTTGATCGCGGCAATGAAGTCCTTGACAACTGACAGATTGACGTCGGCCTCGAGCAACGCGACGCGGATCTCACGAGCGGTGGCGTCGATGTCGGCTTCGGAGAGTCGGCCCTTGCCGCGCAAGTTCTTGAACGTCGCCGCGAGGCGGTCTTGCAGGGTGTCGAACACGAGTGTCCTTAGGTCAGGGGTCTGGACTGACTCAGCCTACTAACCTGCCTCGCTGTCTCGGGCCCTCAAAGCGTCTGGACGGCTGCTTACGCTTGGCGAGTGGCTGAGGAGTTGAGGTTGCAGCAGGTGCCCTACGAGCACGTGGACGTTGCGACGTTGGAGGCGGCAGCCCAGCAGTTTTATGTCCAGATTTACGGAGGTCCAGACGATACTCCGTACGCGACAGCGGACTTCAACCCTCCTCGTGGAGCGTTCTTCGTCGGCTACCTGAACGGTGAAGCCGTGGCTATGGGTGGTTGGCGCTTTCGAACTCCTGGAGTGCCTCGGGTGGCGAGGCGGCCGGCCGAGATCAGGCGCATGTTCGTGCGCGAAAGCGTACGAGGACGCGGGTTCGGCCGGCTCGTGTTGGCT
>DATEWO010000405.1:0-2215 GCA_035257925.1 Propionibacteriaceae bacterium
ATCAGCGGGTATGAGAACGCGATCGCGCCGTCCGCGGACTTCGCGGAGAGACCGGGGATAACAGCGACCCACGTCAACGCCAGGGTGAACAAGATCAAGATGCCGGCCACCGCGAGCCACGCCAGCACCCCCGCCCCTGACCGGAAGCCCATGCCGACGGCGACGAGCACGACGACCACGAGCGAGATCAGATTCGCGACCAGCGAAGTCCCCACGTGCGCCCACAGAACGGACGACCGTGCGATCGGCATGGACTGGAATCGCTCGAAGATGCCGCTCTTCATGTCCAGGAAGAGCCGGAATGCGGTGTAGGAGATGCCCGAAGCAATCGTGATGAGCAGGATGCCGGGCAGCAAATAGTTCACATACGAATCCGACCCTGAGTTGATCGCACCGCCGAACACGAAGACGAACAGCAGCATGAAGGCGATCGGCATGATCGTGGTCGTGATGATGGTGTCCGGGCTGCGCATGATGTGGCGGAGGGATCGTCCCTGCAGGACGGCGGTGTCGCCGAAGAAGTGCTTGGTCATGGTTGTTCCTTACTTGACCGTGCCGATGCTGCGGTCACTGCGAGCGTGCCCTCCTGGCCGTCGTCACCGACGATGGCAAAGAAGACGTCCTCGAGGGTCGGCTGCTTCTCGACGTATTCGACCTTGGCGGGCGGCAGCAGCTGCTTGAGCTCGCTGAGGGTGCCATTCACGATGATCCGACCCTCGTGAAGGATCGCGATCCGGTCGGCGAGTTGTTCGGCCTCGTCCAGATACTGCGTCGTCAGCAGCACCGTCGTGCCGTTCTCCGCGAGTTCCTTGACGGCCTGCCACACCTCGATGCGCGCCTGGGGGTCGAGCCCGGCCGTCGGCTCGTCGAGGAAGATGATCGGCGGATTCCCGATGAAGCTCATCGCGATGTCGAGGCGGCGGCGCATCCCACCCGAATACGTCGCCACCTTCCGCGAAGCAGAGTCGGTCAGCGAGAAGCGGTCAAGCAGACTATCCGCGATCGCACCCGGATTCTTGAGGTGCCGCAGCTTGGCGACTAGCACCAGGTTCTCGCGCCCGGTGAGGATCTCATCGACGGCCGCGAACTGTCCGGTGAGGCTGATGGACTCCCGCACGCCCGCAGCCTGGGTGGCGACGTCGAAGCCGTTGACGCTGGCAGTCCCCGCGTCGGCCTTGAGCAGCGTGGACAGGATTTTCACTACCGTGGTCTTGCCCGCCCCGTTGGAGCCGAGCAGGGCGAAGATGCTGCCCCGCGCCACGACGAAGTCCACGCCGCGGAGCACATGAAGCTGTTTGTACGACTTCTCCAATCCCTGCACATGGATGGCCTGGATTTGTTGTGCCGTCATGAGACGGTCCCCTGTTCCTTTCCAGTGTCTTCGCCGGCGGCGCGCTGAATGGCGCTGGTTAGTCGATTCCGCTCCCGGGCGACATACCCGCCCTTCTCGTAGTTCTGAATCAACGCCTCCACGAACTCCACGGGGTCGTCCCCGACGATCTGGCGGATCGGCGTTTCGTCCGCCGCGGCCCGTTCAAACAAATCGGCGACGTCCTCGAGTAGCGAAGCCGCGTTGTCGCCGTCCATCGGCCCGAAATTCATCAGGTACCGCTGTATTGCCTCGACCGCCGCGCGGTAGTTCTCGGGAAGCTGCTTGACGCGCGCCCTGTATGCCCGCCACCGTCGTTTCGGGCCGATCACCTTTGTGGTGAAATCCGAGATGCCCATGGTCATCTGCCTCCTTCATGGAGCTGTTCCAGTCGTTCCGCGAGGAAGCTCCAAGTCCTCCAGAATTCTTCGAGATATTCCCGTCCCTGAGCGTTGAGGGAATACACCTTGCGCGGCGGCCCCTTCTCGGACGGGATCTTCTCCACGTCGACGAGGCCGCGCTGCTCGATCCTGACGAGCAGCGCGTAGACGGTGCCTTCTGCGATGTCGGAGAAGCCCTGTTCCCGCAGCCACGAGGTGATCTCGTAGCCGTACGCGGACCGCACGGACAGAATCGCGAGGACGATGCCCTCCAGCGTGCCCTTGAGCATCTCTGTGATCTGCTTGCTCATGGAAACGCCTCCTCCAACTACTCAGCGTTACTAACTACTGGTACATAGTAACACTGAATAGTGGGGCCGCAAGTTGCACGTGGCCGTGGACACCGCCACCCGCGCCGGTCGGGAGGGGCGGCAGCGACAGCCATAGGCTGGGTCGTGTCGATCAA
>DATEWO010000406.1:0-2098 GCA_035257925.1 Propionibacteriaceae bacterium
GGCAGCCGCAGCCGTGGATCAGATCCTTGACGGCACCTGGTTCGCCGTCGTCGCTGGCACCCATCAGGCCTACCTGGCGTTCCCGCTTGTGCGGTCAGGCCGGGGCATGGTGCAGATGGACAGCAACGCCAGATTCGCCGCTCATCAGGCGATCAGCCAGTTCCGTTCCGACGGAGGCACGGCCATGGGGACTTGGCTCACCCTCGCGGGTCGGCTGTTCGACTCCGTGCCGGAGCTGGCGCAGCGACACGCGATCTTGCTCACCGACGGCGAAAACCACAACGAGACGCCCGACCAGCTGAGCAACGCGATTCGCGGCGTCACCGGCAAGTTCCAATGCGATTGCCGAGGGGTAGGGGTCGACTGGCAGGTTGCTGAGGTACGCCGCATCGCCCAGGCACTCCTCGGCACCGTGGACATCATCCCGGAGCCGGACCAGATGAGTCAGGTCTTCGCCGAGCTGATGCAACAGTCGATGAGTCGCGGTGTCGCCGATGCGCAGTTGCGGGTCTGGGCCCCCCAGGGCGCGCAGGTGTTGTTCGTACGCCAGGTCTCGCCGACGGTGGAAGATCTGACCTCCCGCCGAGTGGAGATCAATCCGCTCACCAGCGGTTATCCGACAGGCTCATGGGGCGACGAGTCCCGTGATTATCACGTATGTGTGCGATTGGCGGCGAAGGCCATTGGGCAAGAGCAGCTCGCGGCGCGGGTGCAACTTGCCGTCGGCAGTCAAGTGGCCACTCAGGGGTTAGTGAAAGCAAAGTGGTCTGACGATGAGGGCCTGACAACTCGGATCAATCCCGAGGTTGCCCATTACACCGGCCAGACGGAGCTCGCGGAGGCCATCCAGGAGGGCTTGGCCGCCAAAGCCTCCGGCGATGAGGAGACCGCCACCAAGAAACTGGGTCGTGCGGTACAGCTGGCCGCGGAGACAGGCAACGAGGAGGCGACCACCAGACTCCGTAAGGTGGTCGACATCGACGACTCTGAAACCGGTACCGTGCGTCTCAAGCGTGAGGTGGACAAGGCAGATGAGATGGCCTTGGACACCGCGTCGACGAAGACGACAAGGATCAGGGGATGATCGCTCCCCTCGACCAGAAGGCGTGATCCATGACCTCCGCATCGACCGTGAGTCCGACCTCTGGATGTCGCCGATGATTGCCATCTGTCCGGTAGGCCACTCATCCTTGGCGCAGGACTACTGCGATGTTTGCGGGCTGCCCATCGACGCCACCGCACCGCCAGCGACTGGGCCTACGACTGGTGCGGCTAACAGCGAACCAGGTCACCAGCCCTGTCCGAACTGCGGGGCGCAGAACTTTGTCGATGCATTGTTCTGCGAGAACTGCGGCTATGACTTCACCACCGGAACGATGCCGCGGCCAGTGGTTGCCTCTGAGGCGCCGGATGCAACTCGTCTCGATGCGGCTCAGCCGGCCCAGGCTTCCGTTGCCCCGACCACGGGCGACGGCAGCAGTCCGTCGCCGGAGACGTTCGACTGGGTGGCCGAGGTGTGGATTGATCCTTCTTGGTACGAGGCCCAGCAGAGCCCAGATCCGATGCCCTCCCCCGGGTTGCCGGTGGTCGTTCCGCTGCGTTCGAAGTCGGTCTTGATCGGCCGCATCTCCAGGAGTCGGAATATCCATCCTGAGATCGACTGTGAGTCTGACGCCAGTGTGAGCCGCCGGCAGACCCAGCTGACGACCGACGGCACCCGGTGGTGGGTGGAGGACCTTGACTCGGCCAACGGAACCTTCGTCGGGCAAGCCACAGGCCCGCTTCCGTCCGACCCCATTCCGGTCGGTGTCAAACATGAGCTGGCTGCGGATGATCGCATCTATGTCGGTGCCTGGACCCGTATTGTGATCCGGCGGGCGACGGAGGACGAGAAGGCAAGTCTGGTTTAGTGTCGCGCCGCCTGTCGCAACGCTCTGCGCGAACAGTGCGCGGCTTCGCGCCTGGAGTGTGGCACCGTTGCTTCAGTGCCACCCGCAGCAGGTCAGCTCTCACCAGGAGGAACAGTGGAGGTCAAGGTCGGCATTCAGCATGTCAGTCGGGAAATCGTGGTGGAGAGCACCGAGTCGGCCACCGATGT
>DATEWO010000407.1:0-4454 GCA_035257925.1 Propionibacteriaceae bacterium
TCCTCCGCCGAGCCGCGGTAGCACGACTTTCGCGCCGTTCGCCGTCCGCGGTTCAAGGCGCCTATCGCCAGGCGGCGCAGTGGGCGGCGCGAGCCCACGTAAGGTCGCTGGCCGTGCCGCGGATGCTCGCTGGTGCAGGCAGTCACGTTGTGCAGCAAGTCCTCGAATCGAAGGAAGCTGCCGAATCTGAGCCTTTGCTTCTGGCCGCGGCTGCGCTGGCACGCTCGTGGCTCGACCTCGCGGAGTCGGCCCTTGCTCGTGCCACATCCGAGCTGGCGCAAGCTCACGAACCAGAGACAGCGGACGTCGTCAGTCATGCCCTGCTCACCATGGCCATGCTGCGGCAGCGCGGAGAGCCACTGGCCGGCTTGGCGCAGGCTCGCCAGCTTCACGATCTGATGGACAAGCTCACCGCCTCCGAGCGAGCACAGGCGCCCGAGCTGCTACCGCTGATCGACTACTACGTGGCTGGGTTCGAGCTGTCGATGGGAAACGTCGCTGCTGCGCGATGGACATTAGGGCGGGGCGCCGGACGCGGCAGCGGGCCATCGGGTGATCATGCCAGCGCTGCCGAGCAGCTGGCCCACGCCAGTTGTGCGGGACAACTGTCTTGGATTGATGCGTTCTGCGGAGACCTACGCCGCGCTACCCGTTATGCGACGTCCTTGCTGACCAACCGGCAGGCCGACAGCGGTGAAAGTGGTGTGAGATTCGCCCATTTTGCGACTGCTTGGACGCACCTGGAGCGTGGCGAGGTGAGCCAGGCTAGACAACGTCTTGATCATGCACTCAGTACCAGTGCTGACAGCCGTGAACCGTTGCTTTCGGCCGCTCAGCTACTGACCCAGGCGCGGCTAGCCGTGGTTACCGATGAACCTGAGACAGCACTGAGGTTGCTGAAGTCCACCAGCGGGCCGGATGCACCGAGCGGATGGTTTGCCGATCAGTTCTTGGTTGCCTCAGCCGACGCATGGCTGGCGGCTGGCGAACCCCAGCAGGCGATTGCCACGCTCACCCCTGAGCCTCCTCTCGCGCTGGCCGAAGCTCGGCTGATCTTGGCGAGGGCATTTCGCGGAGTCGGCGATCTTCGCGCTGCCGAGGCGATGCTCGCTCGAGTACCATCTGACCCCACCGCCATCTCACTGATCACTCAGGTGCAGCGCTGGCTGCTGGAGGCCGAGCTGGCCGTCGCGCAGGGCAGCAATGAGCGGGCTGAGCTGCTTGTGGATCGCGCCTTGCGGACCGCAGCGAGGGAGCAGCTGCGAACAACGGTCGGTTCGGCAAGCGGCTGGCTGCAATCCTTCGTAGCTAGACATTCGGGCTTATCGGGTCGTCACTCGGCCTTCCTGGCATCGACACTAGAGTCAGTTGCCGCTGCATTCGATCACCCGCGTGAGGTCGCCAACGGGTACGACGCTCTCATCGTCGTTCCGCTAACCGCGCGAGAGACCGATGTGTTGAGCTTGTTGGCCGAGTTTTGCTCCAATGAGGAGATCGCGGCGGACCTGGTGTTATCGCTGAACACGGTCAAGACGCATATGCGATCTCTGTTCCAGAAACTGTCTGTCACCCGCCGGGCGGACGCTGTACGTCGAGGCCGGGCGCTTGGGCTCTGTTAGGAGCCCAAGCGCTACGACCCCAACATAAGAGCAGGGCATTACGCGAGCGCTGCTGCTTTCAGTCGGTCGAACTCGGCTGCGGTGATTGTGCCGTCATCGAGCAGTCCTTTGGCGGTGGCAATCTGATCTGTCGGATTGCCGCTCCCGGCCACTTCCTTGATATAGGAGTCGGTGGCCGCCTGAGCGCGGCGTACCTCACCTGCCTGTCGTTCGGCCATCCCCCTGCCTCGGGCGATGAGGTAGATCAACGCGCTGAGGAAGGGAACGACGACCAAGGCAACGATCCAGATCGCCTTCCACCATCCGCTGAGCTCTTTATCACGGAAAAGATCGCCGATGATCTGGAACAAGATCATTAAGTAGAAAACGAAGAAGAAGCTCCAGATCAGAAGCCAGAAGAAGTCCCCGAAATCCATGTTGTGCGCCTCCTGCGTTGCATACGCATCGTTGGGTTCGCCTCAGCGGCGCTGAGGGACGCCGTCAGCATGGCACCAAAGAGAGGGGCACTGATCACCCGTGGGGGGTGATTTCACCGTGAGCCCGAGCCCGCAGGTAACTGAACATCCAACCGGGATAATCTATTGCCCTGTCGTGAGTGACCGCGCTCATTTAGGCCCGCCCAGTAGGCCATCACACCAACTTTTGCGGGACGAGTGCGGTACACCGAGCTGCAGTGCTTCTGGACGCACTTAACGGGGTAAGGAGCGGTCATGCGCGTGGCAATCGTTTCAACCTATCAACCGCGACACTGCGGGATAGCCGTGTTCTCAGGCGACCTACGGGCCGCGCTCTTGGAGGCTGACTCGTCGCTCGAGGTCGAAATCGTCTCCATAACTCGAGGTAATCCTCATTCACACCCGCCAGAGGTTGCGGCGACAATCCGCCAGAATGTTGCGAGCGACTACCGCGCAGCAGCCGCGGAATTGGGCCAAGCGAATGTCGATGTCGTCTTGATCGAGCATGAGTACGGCATCTTCGGCGGCGATGACGGACAGCTTGTTCTCGAACTCGCAAACCAGCTCACCGTGCCGATGGTCGTCACGCTGCATACCGTCTTGGCGAATCCACCAGCAGAGCGTGCCAGGACTCTGCGGGCGCTGTGCCAGCGGGCAGCGTTGATCTTCGTTTTCACCGAAACAGCCCGCCGCATGGTCGTCGAGCAAGGGTTGGCCGAACTGGAGCGGGTAAGGGTAGTGCCGCACGGAGCTCCGGACGAGCTGACCGAGGCTGCCTGGGCAGATGGAGTCGCTGAAGACATCGCAAGCTCATCGCTAAAACTGCCGAGTCTGGCCGGTCGGACCGTCCTCTCGACTTTCGGGCTCATCTCCGACTCCAAAGGCTTGGAATTGGCCATCCGCGCGTTGCCGTCGATCGTTGCATCCCATTCCGAGGTCTTGTACTTGATCGCTGGCCAGACCCACCCGGAGGTGATCCAGAAGGAGGGTGAGGTATACCGACTTGGGCTGCAGCGGCTAGTACATGATCTTGGTCTTGGTGATCATGTCTGGTTCATTGACCGGTTCTTGTCCATCGATGAGCTGGCGATGCTGCTCGCCCGAACCGACCTCTACCTGACGCCGTACCGTTCCCGGGACCAGATCGTCTCCGGAGCGCTGACCTTCGCGGTGGCAGCCGGGTGTCCGGTCGTGTCGACTCCCTACTTCTACGCCGAAGACCTGCTGAGCTCCGGCGCGGGCAGACTCGTGCCCTTCGGAGACTCCTCACAGCTGGCCGCAGCGGTGCTGGATCTTCTCGGCTCTCCGGCGAAGATGAAAGCAGCGCGGGCTGAGGCTCGACGGGTAGGTACCGACCTCACCTGGGCGAGCGTGGGCAAGACCACCCTTGAGCTCTTGTCTGAGGCCACTCAGGGAACGCTGCATCTGACGAGGTCATGATGAGAAGTTCACCGCAGATATTGCCGGACCATCTACTCAACCTCGTCGACGATGCCGGCATCATTCAGCACGCCTATGGAACGATTCCCAATCGATCAAGCGGCTATTGCGTCGACGACGTGGCGCGGCTGGTGATCGCCGTGGTGCATCTCGAGCACGGGTACAGCGACCGGGCCTATCGCCGCATCCTGGCATCGGCGCTGGCTTTCCTCTTCCATGCCTGGGACGGGGATCCACCCGGCATGCACAATCTCATGGACTACAGCCGTCGCTGGCAAGATGGTCTACACGCCGGTGATCATCTCGGCCGAACCGCCTGGGCGCTCGGCGTCGTGGTAGCCGACGAGCCGGTGCGTGAGGAGGCTGCGCCCTGCCTGCGACTGCTCGCCGACATGCAGCCCTGCCTGGAAGGCGCGGCCACTCCCCGAGAAGTGGCGTACACCATTCTCGGCCTGACTCGACCCGACGTCAGTGCTCTGCCACCATCGCTGCAGAGGATGCTCGACACGTTGTCCGATCGGCTTTCCAAGTGGTACGACGAGCACCGTCGTGAGGGATGGCTCTGGTTCGAGAATGCCCTTACTTATGACAACGGTCGACTGCCGCAAGCAATGATCGCGGCGGGTGCGCGTCTCGGAAAGAACGAGATCAGCCAGCGCGGCCTGGAGGCCCTGAATTGGTACGCGGACCAGTGCACTGTCGGGGACGACACCGTTCACCTGGTGGGTAATCGCTGGCGCCGTGCCGACGACGCCGCTCGTCCGCTCGCTGAGGAGGGCGATGAGCAGCCCATTGACGCAGCGGCGCTGACGGAGGCCCTCATTGAGTCGTGGAAGTACACCGGAGATCGTGAGTACGCCCATCGGGCTGTGTGGGCGTTCGAATGGTTCCTCGGGCGCAACACCCAGGGCCTCTCGGTCTACGACTACGTCAGCGGCGG
>DATEWO010000408.1:0-2224 GCA_035257925.1 Propionibacteriaceae bacterium
GGACTGGTGCTGCTCCACCGAAGGAGCACGAAGCCCAAGGACCAGACCGCCGAGGCCGTGCCTTTTCGCGCGGTGGTACGCGACGCCAGCTATCAGGCAGCCTGCTTTAGCAACCTTGCTCAGGGCTGGACCTCATTCGGAGTCCGGTCGTCACTGATTCCGGTACTCGTTGTGGAGCTGCTGCATCGCCCGGCTTCCTGGACTGGCATCGCCTTCGCCTGTGCAGCCGTCGCCCAGACTGTTGCCGTCGGCCCGGCCGGACGCTTCACCGACACGGTCGGGCGGCGGCCTGCGATGATCCTCGGCGGCACTGTTGCCGCGGTATCGATCATGGCAGTACCGTTCGCACCGAACATCTGGCTGCTCATCGTTGTGCTTTGTCTGTACGGCGTCGCCTCAGCCTTCCTGGGCACCGCCCCGGCCGCTGCGGTCGGTGACGTGGCAGGACATCGCAGTGGCACGGCAGTCGCGGTGTTTTCGATGTGTTCTGATATCGGGGCAATCATCGGGCCGTTGGTCGCCGGTCTATTGGCCGACACGTTGTCCTATCCGGCTGCATTCGGCGTCGGCGCGGCCTTGATGCTCGTGGCAGCCGCACTTGCATGGCGGATGCCTCGAGGCCGGGCAGTGCCGTCAAAGGAGGGGCCAGGAAAGGGGGATATGCATGAGTCCGCGTCCGTTGAGTGAGCTGGTGAGTCCGGACTGGGCCGAAGCTCTGCAGCCAGTTGCCACAACGATCACAGAGGTCGGCAAGTTCTTACGGGCGGAGTTGGCCGCTGGTCGCAGCTACCTGCCAGCCGGAGAACACGTGTTGCGAGCTTTCAGTCGCCCGCTGAGCCAGGTGAAGGTCCTGATTGTGGGCCAAGATCCCTACCCCACCCCGGGACATCCGGTAGGCCTGTCCTTCTCGGTCGCCGCGCACGTACGCCCCATCCCACGATCGCTGCAGAACATCTACGCGGAGCTCCAGGCCGATCTCGGTATCCGTCCGGCCGTGAGCGGCGATCTCACCCCCTGGTTCGAGCAAGGTGTCCTGCTGCTCAATCGAGTGCTCACCGTGCAGCCCGGTCGGTCCGGATCCCACCGCGGCAAAGGCTGGGAGCAGGTGACACAGCGGGCAATCGAGGCTCTGGTCGCTCGGGGTGGCCCGCTGGTGGCGGTCCTGTGGGGGCGTGACGCACAGTCGCTCATACCCATGCTCGGCTCAGTCCCCTACTTGGCGAGCGCTCATCCCTCACCGTTATCCGCGGCGGCCGGGTTCTTCGGGTCGCGACCCTTCAGCCGGGCCAACGACCTACTGGTTCGGGCGGGTGGCGAGCCGATCGACTGGGAGCTCGACAGAACCCCTGATTTTGCATCACCAACGAGCGCTAAGACCGCGTATTCGTCTCGATAACGGCGGCGAGGATGCGTTTTCAGGTTTCAGGCGAGGGCTTTGTCCAGGTCCGCGATCAGATCCTCGGCGTCCTCAATGCCTACGCTGAGCCGGATCAGGTCGTCCGGCACCTCCAACTGTGTGCCGGCCACCGAAAGGTGCGTCATCTTGCCGGGATGCTCGATCAAGGACTCGACCCCGCCGAGGGACTCCCCCAAGATGATCACTGAAGTGCCTTCGCACACCCGCAGCGCTGCCTGCTCGCCACCGGCCACGCGGAAGCTGACCATGCCGCCGTAGCGGCGCATCTGCCGCTTGGCCAGGTCATGCCCCGGATGGGCATCGAGCCCCGGGAAATAGACCTGGGCGATCCGCGGATGCTCATTGAGAAAGGCCGCCACCACTTCGGCGTTGTCGCAGTGTCGTTCCATCCGCACGGCCAACGTTCGTAAGCCGCGCAATACCAGCCAGCAGTCGAACGGGCTGGCGACCCCGCCGATGGCGTTCTGGTGAAACCTCAGCTGCTCGGCCAAGTCGTCGTCGTTGAGTACCAAAGCACCTCCGATGATGTCGGAGTGGCCCCCGCAGTACTTGGTGGTCGAATGCACGACAACGTCCGCTCCTAGCTCGAGCGGCTGTTGCAGGTACGGCGTGGCAAATGTGTTGTCGACGATCACCAGAGCCCCTGCCGAGTGCGCCAGATCCACAATGGCGGCGATGTCGGCAATGTTGAGCAGCGGGTTGGTAGGGGTCTCGATCCATACCGCCTTGGTTTCGCCCGGGATGATGGCTGCAGCGACGGTGTCGAGGTTGGTCAGATGCGCTGGGTCGGCGGCGACACCCCAGCGC
>DATEWO010000409.1:0-3960 GCA_035257925.1 Propionibacteriaceae bacterium
CTCGACGGGCTGTAGCGGGTAGACCGCACCATCCGCGGTCAGCTGCGGCAGGCCGGCATTCGGCATGCAGCTCACACCGATCTGGGCATGCCGGGAAAGGTGCCGCAGATGCTCACTCATCTCTGCCGGACCGGTCGCGCAGTTCAGGCCAATCAGGTCGATGCCGAGCGGCTCCAGGGCGGTGAGGGCGGCACCGATCTCGGAGCCGAGCAGCATCGTGCCCGTGGTCTCGACTGTCACATGCACGATCACCGGGAGGTCGCGACCCGCGTAGCCCAGTGCCCTTTTGGCACCGAGCGTTGCTGCCTTGGTTTGCAGCAGATCTTGTGACGTCTCGATCAACACCGCGTCGATTCCGCCAGCAATCAGACCTTCGACCTGTTGCTGGTAGGCGTCACGCAGCCGGGCGTACGAGACGTGCCCGAGGGTGGGCAGCTTGGTGCCGGGGCCGACGCTACCCAGCACCCACCGGGGGCGATCCGGGGTGCTGTGCGCATCGGCCGACTCTCGGGCGATCCGCGCCCCGGCCTCAGCCAGCTCTGTGATCCTGGCGGCGATGCCGTATTCGGAGAGAGCGGAGAAATTCGCGCCGAAAGTGTTGGTCTCGACCGCATCTACTCCGACCTCGAAGTAGGCATCGTGGATCGCACGCACGATATCGGGGCGGGTGACATTCAGGATCTCGTTACAGCCTTCCAGCTGCTCGAAGTCCTCCAGCGTCAGGTCATAGCTCTGCAACATGGTGCCCATCGCTCCATCAGCGATCACCACGCGCTCTGACAGTGTCGAACGGAGGTCAGCTGGGGGAGGAGCGGCACGCAGGCCATCGGGCATCTCGTGAGGATAATCGCCCGCGCGGCGCTCGCGGCAGAGCTACCACGATGTGGAGTGAGATCGCATCGCCGAGCCGACGGCTACAGTGAAAGCCATGCCCGACTCCCCCAGCTCGGCCACCCGCGATCTTCGGGATCTCGTCAGCCCTGTGGTTGTGATTGCCTTCGGTGGCTGGAACGACGCAGGGAACGCGGCAACCGGAGCCATCGAGCACCTGGCGGAGGCCTACCAGGCTGAGCCGGTCTACGCGCTCGACCCTGACGAGTTCTACGACTTTCAGGTCAACAGACCCCAGGTGGCGTTCACCGAGGACGATGAGCGTGAGATCAGCTGGCCAACCACGGAGCTGAAGATCGCTCAGCTGCCTGACGGCCGTGATCTGATCTTGGTCGAAGGCCTGGAGCCCAATTTGCGATGGCGACAGTTCAGCACCATGATCGCGTCCGCGCTCAGCTCCGCCGACGTTACTCGGGTGCACCTGTTGGGTGCGTTGCTGGCCGACACCCCCCACACCCGCCCGATTCCGGTGTCAGTGTCGACCACTAACCGGGAGTTGATGAAGCAGCTTGGCCTGGCTCCGGCGACCTATGAGGGTCCGACCGGCATCATCGGCGTGCTCGGTGACACCTTGACGCGTGCCGGCGTCGAGGTTCTCACGCTCTGGTCGGCAATCCCGCACTACGTCTCCCATCCGCCGTGTCCCAAGGCCACGCTGGCGTTGCTTTCCCAGTTGGAGCGGGTGCTCGACGCCTCTTTCGATCTTGGTGAACTGACCGAGCTGGCCCGGGCTTGGGAGCGGGGGGTGGATGAGCTGGCGGCCGAGGACTCCGAAGTCGCCGAATATGTCGCCTCGCTGGAGCAGATGCAGGACGCCACTGAGCTGCCGGAGGCTAGCGGCGATGCCATTGCAGCGGAGTTCGAGCGCTACCTGCGCCGTCGGCAAGGCTGATTGCCTCGCTCGCCAAGCTCGCTCGGCGCGGATCGCGCTGTGAAGCCGCTGCCTTCCTCGCTCGCTCGCCGACGAAAAGCGTGTCGGCTCGCTCACTCGTCCAGGACAGCGGCGCGCGATCCGGTGTTTTGATTGCTCGTTCCATTCACCGCGGATCAGGCTGTATTAGGCCGCTGCAGCCGCCAGCTCGCGCAGCTTGGCCACCATTCCATCCGGATCGGCAGCGCCAAACACCGATGAGCCGGCAACGAATGAGTCCACACCCGCAGCCGCGCATCGCTCGATGGTCTCGGCCGAGACGCCGCCGTCGATCTGCAGCCAGATATCGCCACCCAGCTTGTCCAGCATCGCGCGGGTTCTAGCGATCTTCGGCAGGCAGAGATCAAGAAAGCTCTGGCCACCGAAACCGGGTTCCACGGTCATGATCAATACCATGTCGAGTTCTGGCAACAGGTCCTCGTACGGTTCGATCGGCGTTGCTGGCTTGAGTGCCATTGCGGCCCTGGCTCCCCGAGCGCGCAGCTCGCGGGCCAGCCGCACAGGCGCCGCCGCCGCCTCGATATGAAAGGTGACCGATTCGGCTCCCGCCTCGGCGTACGCAGGGGCCCAGCGATCGGGCTGTTCGATCATCAGGTGGATGTCCAAGATCTTGTCCGTTGCCGCGCGCAGCGATTCCACAACCGGCAGGCCGAGGGTGAGATTCGGGACAAAGTGGTTGTCCATCACGTCAACGTGTATTGCGTCTGAGCTGGGCACCTTCTCGATGGCGGTCTGCAGGTTGGCGAAGTCGGCCGACAAGATGCTCGGCATGATTCTCAGGGCCACGATGTCGACTCTAGTGTTTGGCGGATCGCGCGCGCCGCTGTCCTGGACGAACGAGCGAGCAGGCAGCCTCGCTAACAGTCCAGCTTCTGAGGGCCTGCTGGCTGCGAGCAAGTGAGGAAGGCAGCGGCTTTCAACGTGCGATCCGCGCCGAGCGAGCTTGGCGAGCGAGGCAATCAAGCCCGAGTCTTGCGTAGGTAAGCCGCGAACATGGCGTCCGTGCCATGCCGGTGCGGCCAGAGCTGAAGGTACGGACCAAGGTCGGCGTTGGGTACTCCGGGCAGCAGCTGCGCCGCCGGGATCAGCTGGACGTCGGCCCGTACGGCGAGCGTTTCGCTTAGGACGTCACTGGTCTCCCTTCGGTGCGGTGAGCAGGTGAGGTAGCTGATGACCCCACCTGGAGCGGCGCTGTCGATGGCTGAGGCCAGCAGTGCCAGTTGCAAGGAATGCAGCTGCTCCAGGTCGGCGGGGTTGCGTCGCCAGCGAGACTCAGGCCGGCGGCGCAGAGCGCCCAGGCCTGTGCACGGCGCATCGGCCAGCACCCGGGTAAACGAGCCAGCACGCCACGCACGTTGGGTGCCGTCAGCCACCACGATGGTCGGAGCGGGTCCATGCCCGGCATAGGCCCGTACGGCTCGTGCCACCAGGCTCGCCCGGTGCGGCGCGAGATCAGATGCCAACAGGCGGCTGCCGTCCAGGCGGGCCAGGCCGGTCAGCAGGGCGGACTTGCCGCCCGGTCCGGCACACAGGTCGAGCCACCAGCCGGACGGAGCCGGCACTTTCGTCAAGGCCCAGGTAACAAGCTGGGAGCCCTCGTCCTGGACGCCGGCTCGGCCGTCACGGACCTGTCGAAGCTGGGCCGGGTCACCCTTCCAGCGAGCCCCGAAGGGCGAGTACGGACTCGGCTCCGCCCCAGCGCGTACCAGATCTGACACTTCGGCGAGGCCTGGCCGGATGGCGAGGCAGATATCTGGACTGGGATTGTTCGCGGCCAGTGCCCGCTCGAGTTCCGGCTCCGGCAGGAGTTCGGCGTACGCATCGACGATCCAGCGCGGATGTGCCGTCCGCAGCGCCAGCCGATCATGTTCGTCACGTCCTTCGGACAGCCGGTTGAACCAGTCGTCCAGAGACCTTTCGGCAACTCGTCGCAGCACAGCATTGGTGAGGCCGGTGACCCGCTCCCCCACGGTGGCAGCCGCCAGATCGACCGATGCGGCGACCGCCGCTGGCACCGGCACCCGCATCGACAAGATCTGGTGCACTCCGAGTCGCAGCAAATCGACCACGGCCGGCTGGAACTCACTCAGCGGACGGCCGGCGGCCGCGGTGATGATCACGTCATAGCTGCCTTGCCA
>DATEWO010000410.1:0-2861 GCA_035257925.1 Propionibacteriaceae bacterium
TCGCGTGCGCGGTGGCGATGGCGGTCCAAGTGGCTGTCTTCACCGTCGAACACCAGTCGTATCCCCCACTTGCATGATCAACTCCTGTGGGTACCAATGTGCGGGCAACCAGATGCGCCTCGGTCTTGGTTCCTGTAGAGGAGAGAGCGTCGGACTCGTTGGAGCTGATGATCAGGCACTAGGGCACTTTGCTCGAAACAAGATCACCCTTTGATGCCGAGCGGAGGGTGGGGGCGCCTCACATTCGTCGCCCAGGCCTCCTGGGGACCACCCGGGCGCGCCATCGTGCAGCGACCCAGCCCACGAGGTTTCTGGGAGTTCGTCTGCTGCCGGTCCCGCGCTATTCCTCATGGCCTGCGGCCTTGGGTAGATGACGATTCTCCTCCGCTGCGGTCGTCGCTGCCAGAGTGAGTTGGCGTCGGTGGTGGTCGTAGTGCTGGGTGGCGTAGTGGTAGATATCGCGAAGGGTCATGTAGTCGTTGAAGTACGGGTCCCAGCCGACCGGGAAGTGCATACCTCGGTTGAGACCCTCCTCACTAGCGGCTATCACAGACCGCTGGAGCCGGCCGATCACGAAATCCATAAGACGCTCCATTCGGTTGTGACCGAGAACGCGAGCACCGCCGAGCGAGCCGAGGTAATTGACGACGTGGAAAGGTCTGGTGGCGGCATTAAGAGTGGCCGCGAAGGCCTTAGAGACGCGTCGAGGTAATCGGGTGAAGGCTTTGACCAAGATCAGCAGGTTGTGGACCAGCAGGTACCCGAAGAGCATGTGGAACAGCAGCTGCTCGTTAGTCCACTTAGTGCCGTCGGTACCTGCCCGCAGCTCTGCGCTGGTCGCATTGTCGAGGAGGCGGCGGAAGTCAACCCGGGCGCGCTCCATCTCTGCGGCGATGTCGCCTTGCTGCATGGCGCTCCAAGGAGGTGGGAGGTCTGTTGCCACGGTAGCGCTGGACTTTCAAAGCACGGCTTGGAAGTTGACGTCGAAGCGTGACACCACGTGCATCCTGTCGGGTCCATACTCAGTAATAGGGACTCCCCGAAAAGCGAGGATGCGACATGGTGTGGCGGATAGTTCGGTGGGTTCTGGGGCTGTATCTGCTCTTCGCCGTCGTGGGGCATTTCGTCGAGGGCATGGGCGCTGTGCGTTGCGGCTGCGCGGCTGATTGCTGGTGTAAGGGGCCCGTACTGAGCACGTTCCGGTGGGTGTTTCCCTGGCGACATCGCTCGCGGAGCGAGATGTGACACTGACCCCCCTTTCCGGTTGGTGGGTGATCGCCGCTGAGCTGCCGTGTCCTAGCGTGATCAGCTCGCTCGCGTGGTTTCCGGCCGATCAAGCTCTCGTGCATGGCGAATCGCTTCTCCTCCTGCGGATCCGCCGGCGGGAATTACGACGGGTTGACGGCGAGGTGAATCTGAGCTCCTGCCATCGCGTCCAGACGGGCCTGCACTAGAAGCTGAAATGCAGAATGATGGTTCCCTTCCGGGACCAGGCTGTGCTGTGCGCCTGGAGCCGGTAGTACAGGCGAAGCTTCGATGGAATTTGGGCAAGGTCTCGGCTGAGCAGGATTTCCTCGACCAGTTTCAGTTTGGGGTTCCAGCTTTCGGGCTCGCGGGGGTCCTTGAAGCCGGGGAACTTGACGAGGTCGGCGACGGTCTTGGTGCCGGGAGCGTGATGGGCCACCCAGATGGTGAACGGGGTGTAGCTGTTGAAGACCATTTCTCCGCTGGGAAAGTGGCTGATGATCCGGTTCAGCAGGGAAATAAACTCGTCCCGGGTGAGGAATCCCATCAAGCCATCGGCGACGATCATGGCTGGCCGGCCACTGGGGATGGCGTCGAGCCAATCCTGTTCCCTCACGTCCGCACCGACGACGTGGGCGTTCGGGCGATCCGGTATCAGGCGTTCTCGTGCGGAAGCGACCGCAGGAAAGTCGACGTCGTACCACTCAACGGTGGAGGGCGGGTCGAGGCGGACGACGCGGGTGTCTAGCCCTGCGCCCAGGTCTAGTCCCACCGCATTCGGGTGGTGGGCCAGGAACCTCGACGTGACCTCGTCCAGCTTCTTGGCGCGGAGCGTGGCGTTGAGCATGAGGTCGGTACTGATATGCAGTGCCTCGTAGTCGTAGTCGAGCTTGCGGACGATCTCGTCGGCCATAGCGTCGCCAAGGATGGGCTGCGCCGAGCGATTGTCGAGTGCGCGGCAGCAGAGCGTCAGGAACAGGCTTTCTTCAAGTGGGGTGAACGCCGGAAGGGTGATCGTCATCTTTCGATCCTTTCTCGTTGAGGTGGCAGCGATTCGCGCTTCCGATAGCTGAAATCAAGATCAACTTAGTGTTCAGCGTGCGGCGTCCGCGTCCACCAGAGGGTGGAGAAAAGGTGGAGGGATGCCCACAGTGAGGTCTCGCGTGGGCGAACAGTCAGTCCAGTAGCCCGAGTGTGCGGGCGCGATTGATCGCCTGGGTGCGGCGGCTGACGTCCAGCTTGCGATACAGATGAATGAGGTGCGTCTTGACCGTGCTCTGCTCCACGAACAGCTCACGTGCGATCTCAGCGTTGGATCGCCCGTCGGCGAGTAGCCGCATTACGTCCAGCTCCCGTGCGCTGAGCGGCTCAGCCAGCACTCCGGGGTGAAAGCCGGTCATGACGGCACTTGTCCGCACCGACGGGTCCGGAGAGGGCGGTTTTTGGCCGCTGAAGGCAGTCAGCAGCACGTCGAGATAGTCCGGTGACGGACCGACTGCCGGCCTTTGACGGTTCCGGCTCGGTGTGCGCAAGGCGGCCAGTAGCGCGGCTATTGGCGCTCCCTCGTCGAGGAACGGTCGCATGATGCCTTCCGGCTCGGCCTCATCGACCGCCGC
>DATEWO010000411.1:0-3144 GCA_035257925.1 Propionibacteriaceae bacterium
GGCAGCCGACGCCTCTTTGAGCTCCGGCAGCCGCGCGGCGAAGCGACCCTCACCTGCTGCCCGTAGCTCAAGGGCATCAAAACCGAGTTGCTGGGCGTGCTCCCACCTCTGCAGCGCGGTGTCGCCACGCAGGTACTGCTCCTGGGCGGACAACCGGATGGCGTGCCTCATGCCGCGGCCTCACCCTCCTGAAGCGAGCCAGCAAAGCTCAAGATCACCTGCACCAGGTCAACGGGAGGTGCGTCGACGAGCCGGTAGGCGTCAGCCGCCAACCTCGCCGGAATGACGTGGCTGACCAGCGGCAGCGGATCGAGTCGATGGGCCACGCAGAGCTGGATCACCGTTTCGTGTAGCCGCTCCGGTGTCCATCGGTCCCGAAGCGACGGCGGCACACTGCCGATCTGCGAGGACACCAACGTCACCTGATTGTGGTGAAACTCCTCCCCGAGCGCCAGCGCGGTCGCTGGGCCCTGGTAGAAACCAGCAGCAATGACTGTGCCACCCGCTCCGGCGACCCGGATGGCCTCGTGCAGCGCCGGATAGGCACCGGTCAGCTCGATGACCCGGTCAGCGCCCCGCCCTGCTGTGTGGTCCCGCACAGCCAGTGCAAGATCATCATCTGCTGCAGACAACGGGGTAGCACCGAACTTCTCGGCCAACTCCAGCCGATGCGGCACAGTGTCAATGGCGATCACATCGATGCCCTGGCTGACCAGCAGCTGGGCGGTCAGCAGGCCGATCACCCCCAGTCCGAAGACCACCACGGTCTCACCAACGCACGCCCTGGAAGCAAGCACAGCGTTCAGCGCCACGGCGCCGACGCGGGCGAAGGTGCCGGCCATCGGATCCAGGTCGGCCGGAAGGGCGTGGCCGCGAAGCATCTCGGCCGGTAGCACGGCATGGGAGCGGTGACCCCACATGCCCCAGACGACCTGGCCAAGCTGCCATTCGGTGACATCGGGTCCCAGCGCTTCGAGCTCACCCACCTCGGAGTAACCCCAGTTCGTGACCGGATAGTGAAGAGTCGAATCCCCTGGGAGGAAGAGACCAGCCTCGGGATCCCATTGCTTGTCGAGATAGGGATTGGTGCCGCGGTAGAAAGCTAGTTCGGTGCCGGCTGAGATGCCTGAGTAGAGGGTTGCAACCCGCACTTCGCCGGCGTCCGGTTCGGGAGTCGGATAGTCACGCAGCTCGACAGTTCTTGGCTTGATCAGCTCAACGACATATGCCATGACCGGGCCCTCGACTCGTGCAGGTACTGGCTCGATCCGAGCCCGGCATCGGCAAGGGCTGTCGTTCGGCGCGCCAGCTCAGAGATGCGCGAGTTGTCATAGCCGAAGACCGCCGATCTGGTTCGATCCTGGAGCGGCTCGATGAAATGGTGTGGCAGCTTTGCCGCGCCGAGCACGGTACCCACGACGGAGCCGGCCGTTGCGGCGTTCGAGTCGGTGTCCCATCCTCCTTGCACCGCCAACCCGACCGTAGCGGTGAAATCCCCTTCTCCCCACAGCAAGCCGGCAGTAATCAGGCACGCGTTGTTGTGGACAAGATCGGAAACGCTCAGTCGGTCGTGCACGCCTATCCCTTCTCAGCCCCGGCCGTAAGGCCGCCGGTGAGCAGCCGCTCGGTGGCAAAGAAGATGATGATGATGGGCAGGGTGAGCACAACCGAACCTGCCATCAGCACCGTCGTCGGGACCTCGACGCTGCCGGAGAGCTGGGACAGACCCAGTGAGACGGTCCAGCGCTCCCGCCGATCGACCAGGAACAGCAGCGCGAACAGGAACTCATTCCAGGCGATCATGAACACGAACAATCCAGTGGACATGATTGACGGCATGGCCAGCCTCAAGCTGATCTGACGTAGCACGCCCATCCGGGTCAGGCCATCCACCAGGCCGGCCTCCTCGATGGCCTCGGGCACCGTCTCGAAGTAGTTCCGCAGCATGTAGATCGCTACCGGCACGGTTTGCGCGGTGTAAACGATGATCAATCCGACCAGATTGCCACGTAGGCCCAGCCGGGTGAATCCTACGAACAGTGGGATGGCCATCAAGATCGCTGGAAAGAGATAGGCGGCCAGGAAGACCCCACTCACATAGCGTCGGCCGAGGAACGGCAATCGAGCGATGGCGTACGCGCCAGGTATCCCGATGAGCAGTGCCAGCGCAACGGAAGCGAGGGCCACGACGCCGCTGTTCACCAGAAAGCGGCCAAAGCCTTGGCCCCCGGAAGCGGTTGAGGACAGTACGTCCACGTAGGTCTGCAGAGTGAACTCGGAAGGTCGGACCCACAAGGAGGCGGGATTCTGCAACAACGACCCGATCGGCTTCACCGACAGCAGGAGCATGTAGTAGAACGGCACCAGCGTCGCGATGAGGAAGCCGATGATCACCACCCAGCGACCGATCCGGAAGACGCGGCTCTGTACCCGGTGCCGGGTCGGATGAGCCATCCGGCGTGGCTCCGGCGGCGCGGCGACCTGACTCGGTGGGGTCATAACGGTTTCGGCGCTCATACCCGCTCTCCCCTCTTCCGCAAGATCGTCAGATAGATGGCAAGCATTGCTATCAGCACCAATGCCATGATCACCGATTGCGCGGCCGCCTGGCCGACGTTGCGCTGCACGGTGAGGTAGTTGTAGATCTGCACGCTCGCAACGTTGGTGCCTGCGGCACCGCCGGTCAGCAAGAAGATGTCGTCGAACTCGTTGAAGGTCCAGATGGTACGGAGCACCGCGAGCAGGCCGATGATCGGCATGAGCTGCGGTAGCACGATGAACCGGAATGACTGCCAGGGCGTGGCTCCGTCGACGAGCGCGGCCTCTTCCGGCTCGTCAGACATGGCCGCAAGCCGAGCCATGAGGAAGAGGAACGCGAAGGGGAAGTAGCGCCATCCTTCGAACACAATGACTGTCAGCAGCGCGGTGGGCACCGGGATCTCCAGCCCGAACACGTTCCAGGTGCCCATCGCCTGAGACAGGAAGGGAATGGGCTCATCCCAACCGAGCACGTTCTGGCCGAATATATTGACGATCCCGAACTGCGGATTGAGCATCGTGCGCCAGATGAAAGTAACGGCTACTACTGGCGCGACGTACGGCAGCAAATAGGCGGCACGAACGAAGGTCCGGCCACGGAACGGC
>DATEWO010000412.1:0-9253 GCA_035257925.1 Propionibacteriaceae bacterium
GCGCCCGATGGTGCAGCTCGACGGTGGCCGGTTCGCGACCTCGGATCTCAACGATCTGGACCGCCGCGTGATCAACCGCAACAACCGGCTGAAGCGACTCCTTGATCTCGGAGCGCCGGAGATCATTGTCAATAACGAGAAGCGGATGCTTCAGGAAGCCGTGGACTCGCTGTTCGACAACGGCCGCCGCGGTCGTCCGGTAACCGGTCCGGGCAACCGCCCGCTCAAGTCGATCTCTGACATGTTGAAGGGCAAGCAGGGTCGGTTCCGGCAGAACCTACTCGGCAAGCGCGTCGACTACTCCGGCCGTTCGGTCATCGTCGTCGGCCCGCAGCTCAAGCTGCACCAGTGTGGTTTGCCCAAGGCGATGGCGTTGGAGCTGTTCAAGCCGTTCGTGATGAAGCGCCTGGACGACCTCAACCATGCGCAGAACATCAAGTCGGCGAAGCGGATGGTGGAGCGCCAGCGCCCAGTCGTGTGGGACGTGCTGGAAGAGGTCATCTCCGAGCATCCGGTACTGCTGAACCGGGCTCCTACGCTGCACCGGCTCGGCATTCAGGCCTTCGAGCCGCAGCTCATCGAGGGCAAGGCCATCCAGATTCACCCGCTGGTGTGTACGGCGTTCAACGCCGACTTCGACGGCGACCAGATGGCCGTGCACTTGCCACTGAGCGCAGAGGCCCAGGCGGAGGCCCGGATCTTGATGCTCTCGACCAACAACATCTTGAAGCCAGCCGACGGTCGTCCGGTGACCATGCCTACCCAGGACATGATCATCGGCACTTACTTCCTCACTATGCAGCGCGATGGTGCAGCGGGTGAGGGGCGGGCCTTCGGCTCGGTGGCAGAGGCGTTGATGGCCTTCGACCGAGGCGAACTCTCGGTCCAAGCCAAGATCAAACTCCGGCTCAACGACATTGTCCCGACAGAGGGCAAGACCCTCTCACCCAACGGTTCGATCTTGCTGGAGACCACGCTTGGTCGTGCGCTGTTCAACGAGGCGTTGCCCGACGATTACGCGTACGCGGACTACGAGGTGGGCAAGAAGCAGCTGGGTCAGATCGTCAATGATCTTGCCGAGCGCTATCCGAAGGTACAGGTAGCTCACTGCCTCGACCAGCTGAAGGACCTCGGCTTCCACTGGGCAACGCGTTCTGGCGTCACCGTCTCCATTGGAGACGTCAGCACTCCGGCCGACAAGCCGCAGATTCTCGCCACCTATGAGGATCGGGCAAACAAGATCGACAAGCAGTACGAGCGTGGTCTGATCACTGATGACGAGCGTCGTCAGGAGCTGATCGAGATCTGGACCGATGCGACCTCACGCCTCGGTACCGCGATGGAGAACAACTTCGAGAAGACCAATCCGATCTACATGATGGTGCACTCCGGCGCTCGCGGAAATATGGTGCAGATGCGTCAGATTGCCGCGATGCGTGGTCTGGTGGTCAACCCGAAGGGCGAGATCATCGCAAGGCCGATCAAGTCCAACTTCCGTGAAGGACTGTCCGTGCTGGAGTACTTCATCTCTACGCATGGTGGGCGCAAGGGTCAGGCAGACACGGCGCTCCGTACGGCCGACTCGGGCTACCTGACCCGGCGATTGGTGGACGTCAGCCAGGATGTGATCATCCGCGAGGAAGACTGCGGTACTGAGCGCGGCTTGACCAAGACGATCGCTGCTGACGACGGCAAAGGCAACCTGATCCTGGACGAGCACGTGGAGACCGCCGTGTACGCGCGGACGCTTGCCACCGATGTGCTCGCGCCGGACGGTGAGGTGTTGCTGAAGGCTGGAGTTGATCTTGGTGATGTGAACATCCGACTCCTGGTCGAGAACGGCATCAGCACGGTCAAGGTACGCAGCGTGCTGACCTGCGAGGCGGCGAGTGGTACCTGTGCGATGTGCTATGGCCGTTCGCTGGCTAGCGGCAAGCTGGTCGATGTCGGCGAGGCCGTTGGCATCGTCGCAGCTCAGTCCATTGGCGAGCCGGGTACTCAGCTGACGATGCGGACCTTCCACACCGGTGGTGTGGCTGGTGACGACATCACCCAGGGCCTGCCACGTGTGGTCGAGCTGTTCGAAGCCCGCCAGCCCAAGGGCAAGGCGCCGATCGCGGAGGCCACCGGGCGAGTCAAGATTGAGGACAACGACCGGCTCAAGAAGATCATCATCACACCGGATGACGGGTCGGATGTCGCCGAGTTCTCGGTATCCCGCCGGGCTCGGCTGCTGGTTGAGGACGGCGATCATGTCGAGGTGGGTCAGCAGCTGACCGCTGGCACACCGGATCCCCAGGACGTGCTGCGTGTGCTGGGTGTGCGTCGGGTGCAAGAGCACCTGGTTGATGAGGTGCAGTCGGTCTACCGGACCCAGGGTGCGCCGATTCACGACAAGCACATCGAGATCATCATTCGGCAGATGTTGCGTCGAGTGACGGTGATCGAGTCTGGAGACTCCACCCTGCTCGCCGGTGATCTCGTTGATCGGCTCTCCTACGAGGCGGCGAACCGGCACGTAGTGGCTGAGGGCGGGACGCCCGCCTCAGGCCGTCCGGTACTGATGGGAATCACGAAGGCGTCGCTGGCAACCGAGTCTTGGCTGTCGGCTGCGTCCTTCCAGGAGACCACCAAGGTGCTGACCGACGCGGCGATCCACGCCAAGTCTGATGCGCTGGTAGGCCTGAAGGAGAACGTGATCTTGGGCAAGCTGATCCCGGCCGGTACCGGCCTGGAACGGTACCGGAACATCCGGGTGGAGCCCACTCCAGAGGCTAAGGCGCAGGCCTACTCGATGGTCGGGTACGACTCGTTCGACTACGACTTCGGTCAAGGGTCAGGTGCTGCCGTGCCGCTCGAGGAGTTTGATCTCGGCGACTATCGCTGAGATCACGGTAGGAGGGGCGGGACCGGGATGGGCCCGCCCCTCCTCGCGCTTGTCCATGCGCCAGCGCGGTCGGTTCATGATGGTCAGTCCGGAGGCAGTGGGCGGGCCCGCAGCCAGAGCTCGGCGACCAAGGCGTGCAGCGTAAAGGAGATCCAGAACGCCGGACCAATGGCGTCGGGGAATTCCAGCAGCCCACTAAATATGAACAACGCGGTCCAGATGCGGATCGTGCCTACGCCGACTCCAATCGCAAAGGCGCGGATCATCCATCGCCGGTGCTGCACCATGTTGTCGCCCCGGATGGCACGGAAGGCGAGCGCTAGGCAAATCAGGAACCAGGTACTGAACAAGACGACCGCCGATGTCTCCGCCAGTCCGCCGAAAGGGAATGCCAAGCCGATAATCACGGCCGTGACTCCGGTCAACACGCCAGCCGTAAGCAAGACTCGGCCCATCCGTCGATGCACGGCGTAATGGCGACTGCGGAACCAGTAGGCAAGCTGGAGCGTGGCGCCCACCATGTAGAGCACGCCCGGCAGGATGTGCACGTAGGTCAGCCATGGATGGCGTACGAAGCGGGTGTCATACGCGTTGTTGGGCAGGGTTCCGGCCGCCAGGTTTGGCACGTCGATAACTAGTCGCTTGACGGTGAAGCCCAATATGATCAGGACCAGGATTGCGACACCGATCCCAAGAAGCCACGGCGTGTGCCGCCGCGTGACAGTTTCAACCCTCGACATAGCGCCTCCCGGCGAAGGCAAGAACCGATTCCATTCTCGGAGCCGGCTGGCGCCTGCGCAATGCGCCGGAGAGTGGGCCCTAGACCGCTGCCCGATGCAAATTGGTGAGGATGTCGTCCACCGTCTCCTCGGTGGTCTGAGTGCTGCAATCGAGCCAATAGCCGATCTGCGCCGTCTCGCGACGCAGTACCTCATCGAGGGCTCCGGCCGACAAATGGACGACGGCTCTGAGGCGCTGCTCCTCCCGCCACTCCAAGGCGGACACCCTGGGTGACAGCACCACCAGATAGCGCTCTGGTGAGGCGATGCGTTTGACGAAGTCAGCCAGGTCTCTGCCCAAGATCACGTCTTGGACAATGGCGTCGAAACCGTCCTCGGCACAGCGGTCAGCAGCCATCGCCGCCAAGTCGTAGCGCAGATTGAGCTGAGCTATCGCATCGGGGCTTGGATTGGGGGTCATATCCGCCCGACCGCTCACCACCATCCTGCGGAACATATCGCCATGGATATGAACCGACTTCGGCAGCCGAATTGCCAGAAGGTCGGCCACCGTTGACTTTCCTGTTGCCATCGCGCCGGTGATCACGATGACTCTCCCCCGAGCAGGCATCACAGAAGGAAGTCTGTGGCGTCAGGGGCGCCAGTGCCAGCACCGACATTCCCTTTTGGCGAATGTTGTCAAGCGGTGTTCCGACGGAGGCAAGCGGGTCGGAAGCTGAAGATCCGCGTTCGCGTGTTGCGACAGGTGCAGCATCCGTATTAGCGGACTAGACTCATGTTTCGTGCCGTATTATCGGATTGCTCAGGCTGCCTCGCTACTCGGGGTGTCGGACGACACCGTACGTCGCTGGCTCGACTCCGGTCGGCTACGCGCCAGCACTACCAGCGGTCCCACCACGATCGACGGGGCCGAGTTGGCCGCACACGCGCAAGAGATTGCCACAGCACCAGAACTGGGCAAGCCGGTCGCCGAGAGTGCCCGAAACCGCTTCACCGGCCTAGTGACCCGCGTCATCAAGGACTCCGTGATGGCACAGGTGGATTTGCAGTGCGGTCCCTTCCGGGTCGTGTCGCTGATGTCAGCTGAGGCGGCAACCGAGCTCCAGCTGGAGCCTGGGGTGCTCGCGGTGGCCTCGGTGAAATCCACCCACGTCGTCGTGGAAATACCCGCAGATCGATGAATCCAAGAGGAAGGCTGCTGGGTCTCGCGACGGCTCTGGTCATGGTGCTGTCGGCCTGCAATACGGCAGCTCAGCCGGCAGGTCCAAGCTCTGGCAGCAAGGGCTCATCGGCTGGTGGAAGTATCACCGTTCTGGCGGCTGCCTCGCTGACGGAGGCGTTCACCCAGATTGGCAAGGACTTCGAGGCTGTGAATCCCGGCAGCACCGTCACCTTCAGCTTCGGGTCGAGCGCAACTCTGGCCACTCAGATCGTGCAGGGCGCCCCGGCCGACGTCTTCGCGGCGGCCAGCCCGGCGGCCATGAAGACAGTGACCACTGCCGGTGCTGCCAACAACCCGACAGATTTCGTGTCCAACACCCTCGAGATCGCCATAGTGAAAGGCAATCCACACAAGATCACCGGACTTCAGGACTTCGCTGACGAGAGCAAGCGAATCGCTCTATGCGCACCCCAGGTGCCTTGCGGCGCAGCGGCGGTCAAGGCCTTTGCCGCTGCGGAGATCGTCCCGAAGCCGGACACCTTGGAGCAGGACGTGAAGGCAGCACTGCAGAAGGTCGCATCAGATGAGGTGGACGCGGCGATGGTTTACAAAACTGACGTGATCGCCGCACATGACGAGGTTGACGGGATTGCATTCACCGAGGCTCAGCGGGCAATCAACACCTATCCGATCTCCACATTGAACGAATCCAAGAACCCGGCGTTAGCAATGGCGTTTGTGGACTACGTCCTCTCACCGGACGGCCAGGCGGTGCTCGCAAAGGCAGGCTTTGCTAAGCCCTGATTCTGAGCCAACAGCAGTCGGCGCCAGGCCAGCGGCGCAACAGGTCGCCGGTACCAGGGCGACTGAGCAGTCCTGGCAGAGCCGGGTGCCGCTACTGCTGGCGGTGCCGGCCGCGGTGGCTCTGCTGTTCTTGATACTGCCGCTTGTCGGGCTGGTGATGCGTGCTCCCTGGGCTGAGGCGGGAGAGGTGCTGCGGAGTGAAGGTGCGCTGCAGGCCCTGAAGCTCTCGGTGATCACAGCAACCGTCTCGGCGATCATCGTGGTACTCATTGGCGTTCCGCTGGCCTGGGTGCTGGCCTCGCCCGGTCTGCGGGGAGCCTCCATGCTGCGCGCCCTGATCACGATTCCCTTGGTGCTGCCGCCTGTCGTCGGGGGAGTCGCCCTGTTCACCGTGCTTGGACGTTCAGGACTGCTCGGTCGTCCGCTTTATCAGCTCACTGGTTTCGCGTTTCCCTTCACCCCGTACGCGGTGGTCTTGGCCCAGGTTTTCGTTGCGCTGCCCTTCCTGGTGCTGTCAGTGGAAGGTGCCCTGCGAGCAGCTGATCGCCGGTACGAAGAGGCCGCCTCGACTCTCGGGGCACGGCCGGTGACGGTGTTTCGCCGCATCACATTGCCGCTCATAGCACCCGGCATCGCAGCCGGCGCCGTCCTCGCCTGGGCGCGTGCTCTTGGGGAGTTCGGCGCGACGATCACTTTCGCTGGGAACTTCCCCGGCACAACGCGCACCATGCCGCTGGAGGTCTATCTCGCGCTGGAAACCGATCCTGGATCAGCGCTGTTGCTCTCAGTGTTGTTGCTCGGGGTCTCTGTCGCCGTGCTGGTTCTGCTTCGCCAGCGCTGGGTGACCCAGTGGTAGCCGAGTTGTCGGCCGATCTCGGGGTTCGCCGCGGTGGTTTCACGCTCGACCTCGGGCTGCACATCGGCGCCGGTGAGGTGGTCGCGTTGCTCGGCCCGAACGGTGCTGGCAAGTCCACTGCCCTGCGCGCTTTGGCAGGGCTGCTCCGGATTACGTCCGGGCAGATCACCGTCGCTGGGCGGGTAGTGGCCGATCCGGCGTCAGGCGTCCATCGAGCGCCGCACGAGAGGCCCATCGGGGTGGTGTTTCAGGACTATCTGCTGTTCCCCCACCTCAGCGTGCTCGACAATGTCGCGTTCGGGCCGCTGGTGCGCGGCGTTGACAAGCCGGAGGCTCGACGCCGGGCCGCGGGGTGGCTCGCTCGCATCGGCATTGCTGACCTGGAGAGAGCGAAGCCTCGGCTCGTCTCCGGAGGGCAGGCGCAGCGGGTGGCGCTGGCCCGGGCCCTTGCGACTGACCCGCGGCTGCTCCTGCTCGATGAGCCGCTGGCGGCGCTGGATGCCAAGACGCACCTGCTAGTACGCACCGAGCTACGCCGACACCTGGGTGATTTTCCTGGCGCGACCCTTCTTGTGACACATGACCCGATTGACGCCGCCGTCCTCGCCGATCGGCTCGTGGTGATTGAGCACGGCAGGGTGGTGCAGCAGGGCCGGCCGCAGGAGGTGGCGCGCCGCCCACGTACCGACTACGTCGCCAGGCTGGTGGGTCTGAACCTGCTGGCTGGACGCGGCGAAGGTCACCGAGTGGTGCTGCCCACTGGAGGTTCGGTCGAGCTGGCGGAGTCAGCCTTCGGCGATGTCCATGTAGCGTTCCGCCCCGCTGCCGTGTCGCTCTTCGTTCACCGTCCTGACGGCTCGCCCCGCAACCTCTGGGCGGGTCGCATTGCCACGCTGGAGCCACATGGTGAAGGCGTACGAGTGGAGATCGCTGAGGCTCCCGACCGTACGTCGAGCATCCTTGCTGAGATCACACCATCAGCTGTCGCCGATCTGGAGTTGCTGCCCGGTAGCCAGGTATGGGCGGCCGTTAAGGCTTCAGATATCGAGGTCTACGCCGCTTGATTTTGGAGCTGCTCGCGCAATCGCGCATGGAATCCGCCTACTTCGTCGTCGCTCGCAGAGGAAGAGCGCCTCCGCTCGCTCCTCCTCAGCACGGCGGTGCGCGATTTCCCGACGCTCGCAGCTAAGCGGCCTCGTCATACTGGGCGGGTGAGCCTGCGCGAACTCTTCTTGCCGATGCTCGGCAACTGGACAGGCGTCGAGCAGCAGGCCGCTTCACCCTTGGGTCCGGCGACCACAGCACGAGCGATGATCGTCTTCAAGCTCGACGTCAGCGATCAGGTCGTCGTGCAGGATTACCGGCAGGTGAGAGCCGACCATGCGGAGTTCACCGGCCACGGAGTATTCATGATCGATAGCACCGTGCTGTCTCCGGCTTCGCTGGCGCCGATCCTTTGGTGGTTCTTCGACTCCGACGGTTATCCGCCGCAGCCAGCCCATGGTGCATGGCAGGACGGCAAGTTGATCATGCATAGACCAATGCCGAACGGAATTGCTGAGCACCGTTTCGCCGTCGTCGGCGAACAGCTGAGCTATCGGATCCGTCTACCCTTTGACGAAGCTGCTGAGCCGGAGGAGTTTCTCGTCGGCACGTACCGGCGTTTCAGCGGGCACTGAATTCCTGACCTCCGCAGCAGACGACTTAGACAGCGCAGCTGAAGCTGAGCTGATAGCCGCTGGACGGATCGCCAGTCACGGTAGGCATTTGCAGGTCGTAACCATCGCTGAAGACGTTGTCACTGTCCAAGCTGACGCGGCTCATGTTGCTCAGGCTCTGCTCGTATCCGCTGGTCGCGTAGACCGCTTGACAGGTGGCCTCGGGGAGGGCCATTTGCGATGTGGCGATCTTGTTCGCGCTGTTCGTTGCTTTGGCGAGGCTCGGATACACCTCGAAATGGACGTGCGGCCAGCGGCCTGAGTAGCAGGCGGGGAAGATGGTGGTGAACTTCACCTGGCCTCGGCCATCGGTCTCCTGGACGCCGCGCAGGTAGTTCTCCCCGGTTACGCCCTGGGAGTAGAGCGAGTACCTGCCTTCTCGGTCGCAATGCCACACGTAGACCGCGCCGCCGGCCAGAGGTGCTTTGTTGTTGGCGTAGTCGTTGATGGTCATCGTGATTTCGAGTGGCACACCCTCGGCCTTGGTGGTGCTGGATCCGAAGCTGGAGGTGATGTCGCGGCGTACGATGCCGCTCTGGTTCAGCACGTTCGCACCATTGGAACCATCGCCCGGAAAGGGGCCACCCGTCTCCTCCGGAAGCTCGCCGTTTGCGGTATCGCTGGTCTGTGTGCTCTCCGGAGCACCCCCACCTGGCCCCCCTGCGGGGGGCCGGCCGCCAGATGGTGCGTTCACGTCAGCCGTGCTTGGGTCACTCGCGCACGCTCCGAGTGTGATCAGCCCGGCACCCGCCAGACCAACCCCGGCGACGAGCTTGAGCATGCCACGCCGGTGCAGTAGCCGTGGAAGGTCGTAGTCGAGGCCCCGATCATGGTTCTCCAGATCCGTTTCACGGTGGTTGACGTGCATCGTGATCAACTCTTTCCTCATCGGAATTCGCTTGCTTGGTGGCGATCTGCGTTAAGGCTAAAGCCGCCAGCGACGCGATTCCTCAGCAAATCGGCTCGTTCAAACGGCGCTCACAGCAGCTCACAGCTCGGGCACAGGCTCGAACGGTCGTTCCGCTCCTCAGACCTCACCAGCAGAATGATTCCGTGGCCAGCATCGATGTGCGGGAGGGGACCTTC
>DATEWO010000413.1:0-3926 GCA_035257925.1 Propionibacteriaceae bacterium
CTCATGATGCATGCACATCGGCTGGTTCGCCGGCCAGGTTGCTGAGGAATACACCCCATCGGCGTAGAGCTGCCGGGAAGCAAAAGCCTCTCGCTCGATCATCAGCCCAGTGGTGGCCAGCTGCCGAAAGACAGCACTAACCTCCGCGGCATCGCGCAACCCAAGACCACGGACCAGGACCGAACCATGCTCGGCCACGACAGCGCGTAAGGCGTCGCGGTGCTCGGCCGCCCAGCTCATCGCGTCGCCGGAAGTCTCGGCAAGCACAATCGGAGCCGTGCCAGGTTGCAGTTCCACCTCAAGCTGTGACGCCGGGAATAAGGAGGTCATCTGGATTCCTCTCTGTTGTCATTCAGGAAAATGCGAACAGTTCGGCAGCGTGAAGCACCACCTGTGCCGTCTGGATCGGTCGGGCGCGCATGAAATAGTGGCCGCCGTCGGGAAGCTGATACAGATCGACGTGCTCGGCCAGCACCTCCCAGTCGCGGTGCCGGGGCGGCAACACCGAAGTGATCGGGTCGTCGGCCGCAACAATAACGGTGACCGGCGCGGACAGTTTCCTTACCGCAGGGCTTTCCAAAGCGTCGGCGAAATAACCGTGTGCAGACAGACAATCGTGCCGGTACGCGGCAGCGACATGCTCGGCGCGTTCCGCGTCCAGCTCACCAAGCTCGGTGTAGCCGCTGTCGGCGCTCAAATCGGTGACGATGTCAGCGTTGCTCCGACTAGTCAGCTCGGCGATCCCGGCCCGCCGGTCGGCGGCGGTACCGAGCAGTTGCGCAGCAAGGAACACCCGCTGCACCTGCACCCCGCGATCCTGCAACCTTCTGGCTGTTTCCACAGCGAAGGCGGTGCCGGAGGAGTGACCCCACAGCAGCACCTCGTTGAGTCCACGCGCGATAATCTCCGCGACCACCCGCTCGACCACCTCGGCCAACGGCGCGAACGACTCGCTGGTGGCGGCGATGTCATGACCGGGCAGATCAACCGCATACACCGCCAGGCCGCTGCCCCGCAGCGCCTGAGCCACCGGCTGGAAATTCACCGCGTTCCCACCCGCGTACGGGAAACACAGCAAAGCACTGACCGGCGCACCATCGGGTTCCGACAGCGACTGCAGCAGCTCAACCCGCCGCTTCAACCTGCCGTCAACCAGCGCAGCCAAATCAGCCAGCACCGGATGGCCGGTGAGGTCTTTGAGGGAGAACGCCCGGTCCAAGGTGACCGCCAGCTTCACCGCCGACAGCGACGTGCCGCCCCGGTCGAAAAAATGATCTTGCCTGCTGATCTGCTCTGGCGGGACGCTGAGCACCTTCGCCCAAGCAGCCGCCAACCGTTGCTCGGTCGGCGTCGCCGGGGCGTCATAGTCGTCCTCCACAACATCGAACTCTGCGGCCATCGTCGTCAGCGTCTTCTTGTCGATCTTGCCATTGCCGGTCACCGGCAGCCGCTCCCGCCAAATGAAAACCGAGGGAACCATGTACTCAGGCAACGACTGGCCCAGCAGTTTGCGTAGCAGGTCATCGTCGAGCTGTTGCGGCCCGCTATAGAAGGCGACCAGGTGCTTGCTCTGATCAGCCCGCTCCGCAACAACTACGGCGCCGTCGCGGACTCCGGGGACCCGTAGCAAAGTGTTGTCGATCTCACCCAGCTCGATCCGGAAACCTCTGATCTTGAGTTGGGAATCCTTACGGCCCAAAAACTCCAGCTTGCCATCCGGCCGCCAGCGACCATGATCACCACTGCGATACCGCCGCCCGCCGTCGGGATCGGTCAAAAACGCCGCCCTGGTGCGATACGGGTCATTGATATAGCCGCGGCCCACGCAGATGCCGGAGAAGACGATCTCACCCGGCGCGCCCAACGGCACCGGCGCCAGATACTCATCCACGATCTGAATCTGCACATTGTTGATCGCACGACCCAAAGGCACCCGATCACCGTCCGGCGCTCGCTCCATCACCTCGTGGTTGGTGTCATCGGAGGTTTCGGTCAACCCATACGCATTCACCAGCTTGATCTGCGGCTGGGAGGCGAACCAACGCTGGGTGAGCTCCTTCTTAATAGCCTCACCAGTCACCGATACACACCGCAGGTCCGGCAGTGGCCGAGGCTCGCGTTCCAGATAAGACAAGACAACCTCGAGGTAGGACGGCACCACCTGCATCACATTGACCTGACCCTCAACGATCAGGTCAACGAACCGCTGCACGTCCAAGATCACGTCCTGCTCAACGATGAGGGTCCGGCCTCCGACCAGGAGCGCGGAAACCAGCTGCCACAGCGAAATGTCGAAACACTGCGGTGCGGTCTGGGCGACCACCTGACCCTCGCCGATCCCCAAGTCGTCGATCTTGGCGAAGAGATGATTGAGCATGCCAATGTGCTCACACATCGCACCCTTCGGCTCACCAGTGGAGCCGGAGGTGAAGTAGATGTAGGCGAGCTGGTCCGGGGCGACATCGATACCAAGATTCCCGTCGCCATGATCTTCCTGGTACGCCGCTGCGATGAACAGCGTCTGGATGTCGGGCAGCGACGCGAGGGCCTGGTCGAGGGTGGTGGTGCTGGCGGGTTCAGTCAGTACCAGACCGCAGCCGGCGCGGCTAAGCATCCCCGCAATCCGATCGGCCGGGAAGTGCGGCTCGATAGGCAAGTACACGCCACCCGCCTTGAAGATCGCCAGCACAGCGGTCATCCAGTCCAGGTTGCGCTCGGTCACCACCGCGACGACGGCCTCGCGTTGCAGCCCTCGCGCCAACAGAGCTCGAGCTAGCCGGTCGGCACGGCCGTTGAGCTCCCGGTAGGTCCACTGCCGAGCGCCCTGCACGGCCGCCACGGCTTCGGGATGAGCCTTCACCTGCTGCTCGAAAACCTCGTGGACCCGACGGTCCGGTAGCTCCCGCCGCGGCCCAGCCAACCCCTCCAACTGGAAGTGGAGTTCCTCCACCGACAACAAGCTCTGCCGTCGATGCTCAGCATCCAGATCAGCAGCCAACAACTCCAACGCCGTCACGTGATAGCCGGCGATCCTGCCGGCATAATCCGCATCCACCACCTCAGTCCGATACCGCAGCCTCAACGTGAGCTGGCCATCCCCATCCGAGATGCCCACCCATAGCACTGTCTCTTCAGAAAGATCGCCCAATATGCGCCCTGAGCCCGTCGAAGGGCGCGCTTCGACGGGCTCAGCGGTCCGATCGAGCCCACTCACATCCAGCACAGTCTCAAACAACGGCTCGGTCACGCCCAGCTCGCGCCTAAGATCATCGACCGGGAAGTCACTGTGCGCCAGCAGGTCCGACTCGGCCCTATGGGCCGCCAACAGCAACCTCCGCCATGAATCAGGTTCCGTCGTCAGCCTGCAGACCAACGGTTGGGCGCCTGACACGCCGACATAGCCCGTCGCAACCTCGCGTTCCCCTGACAGTGCGGAGATGACCTTCGCATGCGCAGCCAGCAGCACCGAACTGACGGTGACCAACAGCCCGTCCGCCAGCTGACGCAATGTCGCCAGGAGGTCGTCGGGAAGTTTCGCCTCATGTTCGGCTGTGCCGGTTGCGGGATCAGAAGTCCACCGCGGAATTGCGCTGAACCCGCCCGCGACAAGCCCAACACGCCAGAACTCACGGTCGGCCTCTGCCTGAACTTTCATCAAGTCATTCCTCCGCTCACCAGTGGCAAGGGCTAGGTATTCGCGCCAATCACGGACTGGCGACGAGCAGCGCAATGAGTTGGGCGGCGAGCAGGGCTGCGAAAAACACGATGGCCACATTGGTGCTGGCCAGGGCGGCGCTGCGGCTCTTGCTGCAGTCCTGCTGGACAGTGAACGCCGCCGGGGCGAGGAGCCGGCTCTCGTCGCGGTCTTGGTTGACAGTGAACGCCGCCGGGGCGAGGAGCCGGCTCTGGTCGCGGTCTTGGTTGAC
>DATEWO010000414.1:0-3581 GCA_035257925.1 Propionibacteriaceae bacterium
GAGTTGGCGACGACGGCAATGCGGCGGCCTGCGGGCAGCGGTTGGGTGGTCAGCACCTCGGCGACATCGAACAACTGGGCGAGAGTGTCCACCCGAATCACGCCGGCCTGCCGGAAGAGGGCGTCCACTGCGCGTTCCGAATCCGCGGCCTGGGCTAGCCGCGCGGAGACCGAGCCGCCACTCTTTACCGCAACAATTGGTTTGATTCGCCCGAGCCGCCGGGCCAGCCGGGCAAACTTGCGCGGGTTGCCGACCGACTCGAGATGCAACAGCACGACGTCGGTGGCTGGGTCGTCTTCCCAGTACTGCAACAGGTCGTTGCCGCTGACGTCGGCGCGGTTCCCGGCCGACACGAAGCTGGACAGCCCGAGCCCGCGTTGGCGGACCGACTCGAGGATAGCGATTCCAAGCGCGCCGGACTGTGAGAAGAACCCCGCTCGGCCCCGCGATGGGAGCGCCGGTGCCAAGGTGGCGTTAAGCATCACCTCAGGTGCGGTGCTCATGATACCTAGGCAGTTGGGTCCGATCACCCGCATGCCGTTGGAGCGTGCCCGCGCGACCAGAGCGCGCTCGGCCGCCAGCCCGGCCGGACCCAGCTCACTGAACCCGCCGGACATGATCACGAGGCCACGCACATGCTTGTGGGCACATTGGTCGATGACGTCGGCCACGGTGGCCGCCGGCACGGCCAGGATCGCAAGGTCGATGTCGTCGGGGACGTCGTTGACGCTGGGGTAGGCACGCACACTCGCGACGAACTCGGTGTGCGCGTTGACCGGGAAGACCGGGCCTTGGAAGCCGGACCGGAGCAGGTTGACGAGGGCGGCGTGACCGATGGTGCGCGGATCTCGGCTCGCGCCGACGACCGCGACCGACCGCGGGGAGAGCAGCCTTCCGACGGAACGGGCCTCGGCCCAGTGCTCACGCGACTGCATCACGGCGATCGAGGCTGCTGTCGGCTCGATCGGGAAGACGAGATGGATGGCGTCCTCCCCGTACGCGCGGGTCGCCTGGTAGCCAGCATCGACAAAGACGCGTACCATCCGGACGTTGTCGGTAAGCACGTCTGCCTCGAAACGGCGGACACCCCGCTCACTCGCGATGGCGGCCAGATGCTCGAGGAGCACGGAGCCCCACCCGCGACCCTGCTGGGCGTCGTCGACCACAAACGCCACCTCGGCTACGTCAGTGCCTGGAATCCGGTCATAGCGACCGACGGCCACCAGGTCGCTCCCGAGCACTCCGACGAGCGCAACCCGCTGGTCATGGTCGACTCGGGTGAAGTCCTCGACCTCCGCCCGACTCAGGGTCGGATGGGGTGCGAAGAAGCGATAGCGGATCGTCTCAGCGGACAGTCGGTTATGGAAGGCGACGAGGCGCTCGGCATCCTCTGGCTGGATCGGGCGCAGGTGCCCGGTGCCGCCATCGGTCATGACCACGTCTGCCTCCCATTGCGAGGGATAGCCGGTGTTCATCGCGGGTCGAAAGGGTCAAGGCCGTGCTCCGGGAACACGGCTCGCCGGGTCGCGGCGATCGCCCGGTCGACCGCGTCGTCAGGGTCACCGGCACCCGCATCCCAGAGCCGATACGTCGGCTCTATCCCGTCGGTGAGGAGGTCCGGTGCCCCCCGACCCATCCGCGCCCAGACCAGGTCGCGCCAGCTGTCGGGGGTGGCTGTGGCCGGGTCCAGCTGCGCGCCGGTGATCTCGGCCAGAAGGTGAGTCCAGGAACGCGGGACCACGTCGACGATGGCGTACCCGCCGCCGCCGACCGCCACCCATCGACCGCCGGACACCTCGTGCGCCAACTCGTGTAACACCGAGTAGCCAGCGCGATGCCCGTCCACCGAGAGGTTGAGCTGGGCCAGCGGGTCCAGACGATGGGTGTCGCACCCGAGCTGGGTCACGAGTATCTCCGGCTCGAACGCGCGCACCAGCGGCGGGACCACGGCGTGGAAGGCCCGGAGCCAACCACTGTCCCCGGTGTGCGGGGGTAGCGCCACATTGACCACTGTGCCCTCCGCACCGCGACCACCCGCCTCCTCTGGGAAGCCGGTGCCTGGGAAGGCCGTGTAACCACTCTCGTGCAGGCTGATCGTGAGCACCCTCGGGTCGTCGTAGAAGGCCGCTTCCACACCGTCACCATGATGTGCATCCAGGTCGACGTAGGCGACCCTCCGTACGCCGTCGGCCAGCAGCCAGGCGATGGCGACTGCAGCGTCGTTGTAGACACAAAATCCCGACGCCCGAGCCGGCATGGCGTGATGGAGGCCGCCGGAGAGATTTACGGCGTGAACCACCTCACCTGCACGCACGGCACGCGCGGCATCCACCGTGCCGCCGGTGACGAGGGCGGAAGCCTCGTGCATCAGGTCGAAGACTGGGTTGTCCTGGCCGCCGAGCCCGTAGTCCGCGAGGAGGTCAGCGAACTCGCGCAGCGGCGCTCCCCGCACCACCGCGATGTAGGCAGGGTCGTGCACCAGCGCCAAGATCTCGTCGGTCGCCGGCTCTGGGGCGGCGATCGAAAGGCTAGGCCGTGCGAGGATTGACAAGTCGCGCGCGAGAGCCATTGTCAATTCCAGCCGGCCCGGGTGCATTGGGTGGGTTCCGCCTAGGTCGTACTTCATCAGCTCCTCATCCCACAAGAGGAGGACGGACTCGCTCACCCCCAACCGTGCCGTCGGTCGGCGAACGGCGTGATGCGCCTGCGCAGGGGGTCTGGCACGAAGCGACAAGCCGGCAGACGTTGCCTGCTCACGTATACAGCCCGCCATTGACCGCGTAAACCTGTCCGGGGATATAACCCGAGTCCGGGCTGGCCAGGAACTCTACGACCCGGGCGGCCTCGTCCGGCTCTCACAATCTGCCGGCCGGGATCCGGGCGACCACCTTTAGGATGTCCAATCGGCCGTGCTGGTTCAGAACTTCCTGGATAACCCACTCGCAGTCTTCGTTGGAGCCGATATTGCCTTGGTGAACGCTCGCACCGCGCTTCCCGTAGCTGTCTTAGGAAGCGTTGGGCGGTCCCCTTGTCGCGGGAGTAGACCCGTGACATCGATGAAGACGGTGTAAGACCAAACCAAGTAGCCGTCCCTGTCACCCTACGCCGACTTGACGCGATTTAGGCAAACAAGAATCACCGGCTGACAGTCGCTCCGACCAACGGTCGGTCGCTCGGCTCAGGCCGACGTTCGTCCACGGGTTGGAGCAATGCTAGGTTCGGAGGTAGCGCTCCTACCGAACCGTTCAGGCTGCTGGCAGCGTTCCTGCGCGGTGCTGATGACCGGCATTCGCCCGTTGATCCCTTCTGCCCGGAGCTGACCCAGGAGGTCCGAGATGGCAGTCAACGCCACCAACGTAAAAGATGCCGAAGAGCTGGAGCGGGTGCTCGACGACCTCATGGAGGTTGAGACGTTCGACCCACCAGCCCAGTTTCGCGAGCAGGCCCTGATCCGTGACCCGGATATCTACGCCCAAGCCAATGCGGACCCGGAAGGGTACTGGGCCGCTCGGGCGCGCGAGCTTCACTGGCACCGGCCGTTCACGAAGGTGCTCGACGACTCGAACCCGCCCTTCTTCAAA
>DATEWO010000415.1:0-3195 GCA_035257925.1 Propionibacteriaceae bacterium
GCGGTCAGGGCTGCTGCGACTTTGCCGGGACTTCGCAGATCGGGTCGACGCATCCGTCCGCCGCGACATTGTCGTGGCGCTTAAGCCCTGCGTGGAAATTCTTCAGAACTAACTAGCCTTATCCAAGAACTTTCGGTCCAAGAGCCCCGTAATCGATGACTCCGACGATCCAGGAAGGGATGGCATTGCGTCCACAGCGGCAGGCCGGGCGGTCTCGGTGGCGAATCTTGATTGCCGTTGTCGTGGTGGCGGTGCTGGGTTCTCTCACCGCTGTGGGCGTGGTCTATGCGCGTCTGCCCCACGACCGGGGCGCTACGCCGCTGTACATCGGCGCCCAGCCCGTGCGGGACCCGGGATCGGTGATCATTGGTGCGGCCGGTGACATCGCTTGCCCGCCTGGCCGATGGCGCAACAGACCCAACGCCTGCGGGATGGAGGGCACTGCGAAGGTGCTTGAAGCGATCCGGCCTGACGCGGTGCTCACCCTTGGCGACCACCAGTACCCGAGCGGTTCGCTGACGGACTTTAGGACATCGTATGCAGATACCTGGGGTGCGTACCGTGATATCACCTTCCCGGTGCCGGGAAACCATGAATATGAAACGCCTGGCGCTGGGGGATACTTCGCTTACTTCGGCAAGCGCGCTGGTGAGCCCGATAAGGGCTACTACAGCTACGATCTCGGTGCCTGGCACCTGATCGCGCTGAACTCCGAATGCCACCAGATTGGCGGTTGCGGCGACTCGGATCCGCAAGCCCGCTGGCTCCGGCATGATTTAAAGGCTCACCCACGTAACTGTGTGCTGGCCTACTGGCACCGGCCCCGCTTCAGCTCAGGACCGCATGGCAGCGACCGCGACCTAGATGCACTGTGGCGGATCCTTGCCGGGGCGCGCGCCGAGGTTGTCCTTGCCGGGCATGACCACGACTACGAGCGGTTCACGCCAATGAATGCCGACGGAGAGGCCCACCCGGAAGGGGTGATGCAGTTCGTCGCAGGAACAGGTGGCCGGAGCCATTACAAATTCCGCCACCCCAAGCCGACGAGCAAAGTCAGGATTACCGGGCGCCACGGTGTGTTGCGCCTGCAGCTGACCGAGCAGGCGTACACGTGGACGTTCAGGGCGGCTCCGAGAGGAGAGGTCCTCGACAGCGGGAACGGCCAGTGCCATTGAGCGGGCTGTGCAGCCAGGAATACACGCACCGCCTAGCTCGAAGTAGGTGTGTCGGATGCGCATGGTGCCGGGCTCAGCGGCCCGTTGAGCCCGGGGAACCAGTGTTCGCAGACCCCGGCTACGTCGATGCTCAACTGGACATTCCCATATCCTCACAACGGCGTAGCTACCGCGCGAGTCGCGCATGGATGTGGTTCCGATCTGAGACTCCCAGAGCACGAGTTCTGTTCTGCCGACATACCGACAAGATTGGCGCCCATCAGGGCCCCGCAAGTGGGTCGACTTACGAGACTGGCACCGGAGACGTTGCGGGCGCGGCTGAATGGGCAGGGACGGAAAGTTGGGGCGTTCGGCGTGCCGCCGCACGAACTCCGCGATCAGCTGTCCCAGTGCGTTGGGCTCCAGCGGCAGCGTGTGGTTGTCGCCGTCCATTGTCGCGACATCGGCGGCGGGCTGCAGTAGCTGGAGGTTCCTGCTGAACCTACCTCGCCCCTTCGTTTCTCGGCGCGGTGCCGCTCCAAGGATTGCCGCAGAACTGGCCTTTGCTGTTCACCGAGTTCGTCCCGCAGCTGTTGCTGGCGCTCGTGACTGTGCAGTTCTTCGAGGAGCTAGGTTGGGTGGGGTTTGTGCAGCACAGACTCCAATCTCGCCACGGCGCACTGAAGGCGTCTGTCTTGGTTGCGTTGGCGTTTGCGTTCCTGCGCTTACCCACCTACCTGAGTGCTCCGATCTCCAGAGGCAGCGCCTTTCGTGACTTGTCGGTGATGGTGATTGTGATTCCATTCGCGATCTGTTTCCGGGTCCTGATCAGCTTCGCCTACAACCGCACGCGCTTCAGCGTCCTCATCGCCGCGATCACCCATGCCTCTTTCAACGAAGCATCCGAAATCATCGCCCCAAACGTGCCAGGAACCCTGGCCCAGGTCCTCGCCTTTGCCTCAGTCGGACTGTTGGCCCTTGTCGCCGCGGTGATCACCAAAGGCAAGCTGGGTTACAACCGCGATCACAGTCCGGCCGCGCAGGTCACCGCCTGAGGCGGCACCCACTGGCCGCTTAAACCCGCAGCTCAGCCAGCCGTCAACGTTTCGGCTTCAGGTGACCGATAGACGGTCCCCGCTAGTGGAACTGATATTTCGCACGGTCGACACCTGAGGATGCCGAAGCCGGTGCTGCGGGTACTCTCCAGCCGAGTGGTGAGTCTCAGAGGCGGTAGGTGGTTTGGCCGTGCGCGTCGCCGAACGCGATGACCTTGGCCGGCTTCACCTGGTAGACCCGGGCGCCTCCCTCGCTACTTTCGCCGGAATGGCTTAGTTCAACGAACTCCTCGCCGCGGACCTCGAACCTCCAGTCATCGCCGTACTTGGCGAACCACGCGTGAGCCAGCGCCTGTAGCGCATCTGCTGCTGTCACGCGCACTGCTGTGCCCTCGACGACGATGTCCTTGCCGACACTCCAGCCGCTCGCACCGGTGGTGCCGGTCGTCACCGCCACATGCGGGTTGGCGTCGAGATTGCGTTGCTTCTGCTCCTCCGGGCCGGTACAGAACGCGAACGCGCCGTCGTGCCAGACGCCCACGAGTGGTACGGCGTGCGGACGCCCGTCCGTACGGACGGTGATGATCCAGTAGAGCTGTGCGTCGGTGAGGAGGCGCTCGATGTCATCCCACGGTGGTGCGGTGGCCGAGGCGTCGCCGTACCTCGGGTCAATCTTTCCGGTGGTCATGCTCCAATCGACTCGGCCTGGGCCGGCAACTCATCGGCCTGCAGCACCGATATGTCTAGTACGGCACGCGCGAACTGATGGGTCAGATGGGGCCACGTCAGTGTCGATGTCGCCCAGTTTGCGCGCATGCCCGCTAGAGGGTCCGCTTGTGGCATTGAGGGAGTGGCTCGCTGAGCCTGTGTGTTTATGAATCTGCATCGGTAGCAGGCGGAGCGCCTGAAAGGTCATCGGCTGGCGTGGCTTAGCAGTGGCCCCTCGGGCGCCGCCACGCTAGTGTGGCCGCGACTAACGTCGGCGG
>DATEWO010000416.1:0-8609 GCA_035257925.1 Propionibacteriaceae bacterium
GAGCGGGTAGATGCGGTGATGGAGACTGTCGGTGCTGCCACCTGGTCACATTCGATCAATGCATTGAAGCCGGGCGGCACGCTGGTGATCTGTGGCACGACGTCCGGTGACAATCCGGCCAAAGCGGAGCTGACCAAGATCTTCTTCAGACCGCTTCGGGTGCATGGCTCGACGATGGGCACTCGGGACGAGTTGACCGCGCTGAGCAAGATGCTGGTTGCCACCGGCGTTCGGCCACATATCGACCGCATCCTGCCGCTGGCGGATGCCGCAGCCGGATTCGCCGCAATGATCGCAGGTGATCATTTCGGCAAGATCATCTTCGAGCCGTGACAGGGCGTCCGATCGCCGTTTCCTCGCCGAAAGTGGTCAGGTACAACACGGCTCCGGCCGATTTTGGTGTTGCTACTGACCGCTTTCTGAGGATTTCCACCTTGAAGAGAGGCCTGCTGTTACTCGTCCTCATCGTCCAGGCGGGCGAGCCAAGTCGCCAGACGCTCCACCGGAGTCTCAAATTCGGGATGGAGGTCGACAAAGGTGCGCAGCTGATCGGCGAGCCAAGCGAGCGTCACTTCCTCCTCGCCGCGGCGCGCCTGGAGCTCCTCGATACCCCGATCGGTGAAGTACATGTCGGGATCCTAGGCCTCCGCGACCCCGACGCTGGCTGAGCGTGGTATTCCTACCGCTATGCGAAGGCGGCCTCCATGAGGGCACGCTGCTGCTGCAGATGCACGGCGGCCGACCCTACCGATGGAGCAGAGGACTCGGGTCGGGTCACCTTGGTCAGCCGCCAGCTCCTGTTGGGTTCGAGTTCAGCCAACCGCTGCGGCAGGTTCAGTGCGATGAATGGCCACGCCCCCTGGTTGGCCGGCTCGTCTTGCACCCAGCGCACTTCCTCGACGCGGTCGAATCGCCTGAGCTGCTTGACGATGTCCTTTCCAGCGAGGGGATAGAGCCGTTCTACAGCGATGATCGCGACCTGACCCTCCTTGCCGGCCTGGCTGCGCGCATTCAGCAGGTCCCAGCGGACCTTTCCTGAGCAGAGCAGCACCGACGTGACCTGGCGCGGGTCTTCGATCGTCGGATCGCCCAGCACCGGGCTCCAGGACCCCTTGGTGAACTCCGACGGGTCAGAGACGGCCAGTTTGTTACGCAGCATCGACTTCGGCGTCATGACGATCAGCGGGCGATGCAGCTCCCCCAACGCCTGCTGTCGGAGCATGTGGAAGTGGTTAGCTGGAGTCGAAGGCTGGGCAACCGTCAATGAGGCCTCAGCGGCTAGCTGCAGAAAGCGTTCCAGACGGGCCGAGGAGTGGTCCGGACCTTGGCCCTCGTAGCCGTGTGGCAGGAGCAGCACGACACCCGACTGCTGGGTCCACTTTGCCTGACCGGAGGTGATGAACTCATCGATGATCGTCTGCGCACCGTTGACGAAGTCACCGAACTGGGCCTCCCAGAGGACCAGAGCCTCCGGGCTCGCGACCGAGTAACCGTACTCGAAGCCCATTGCCGCGTACTCACTGAGCAACGAATCGAAGACGTGGAACTTGCCCTGGTTCTCATCCAGGTGCTTGAGCGGCACCCAGGATTCGCCGGTCTTACGGTCCACGATCGCAGCGAAGCGCTGCACGAAGGTGCCGCGACGGGTGTCTTGTCCGGTGAGCCGGACTGTGCGTCCCTCCAAGAGCAAGGAGCCAAGAGCGAGAATCTCGGCGGTTGCCCAGTCGATTGGCCCCTGGGTGATCGCCGCAGCCCGACGCTGTAGCTGAGGCATCACCTTTGGATGGACGGTGAATCCGCTGGGGAATGTGGTGTGTGCGTCAGCGATCTTCTTCAGCGTCTCCATGCTGATCGCGGTGCCGTGCTTGGCCGCAGACTTCTTGGGATACGCCGGCACTCTGCTGTATTCCATGTCACTCGGCGGCTGACCAGCTCCGCGGACTTCATTGAAGACGGTCTCCAGGCGCTGCTGGAAGCGGCTCATCACCGCCTCGGCGTCCTCGACGGTGATATCACCGCGGCCGATCAGGGCCTCGGTGTAGAGCTTGCGGACCGATCGCTTCTTCTCGATCAAGTCATACATCCGAGGTTGCGTGAAGCTCGGGTCGTCGCCCTCGTTGTGACCGCGGCGGCGGTAGCAGATCAGGTCGATAACCACGTCCTTGTTGAACTCTTGGCGGAAGGCGAAGGCCAGCCGCGCCACTCGGATGCACGCCTCAGGGTCGTCGCCATTCACGTGGAAAATCGGGGCCTGGATCATCCGGGCCACGTCAGTGCAGTACATAGAGGACCGCGACTCGGTCGGGGAGGTGGTGAAGCCGACCTGATTGTTCACGACGATGTGAATTGTGCCGCCGGTTCGGTAGCCGCGCAGCTGGCTGAGGTTCAGGGTTTCGGCGACGACCCCCTGACCCGCGAACGCCGCGTCGCCGTGCATCAGCACCGGTAGCACGGGAAACTCCGCTCCGCGGTCGAGGATGTCCTGCTTGGCTCGGGCGATGCCTTCCAGCACCGGGTTGACCGCCTCGAGATGGCTCGGGTTGGCCGCCACCGACGTCTTGATCGTCGCGCCACTGAGCGCGGTGAACTTGCCCTCTGAACCCAGGTGGTACTTGACATCACCCGAGCCCTGGACAGTGCGGGGGTCCAGATTGCCCTCGAACTCCCGGAAGATCTGCTCGTAGGACTTGCCGACAATGTTGGACAGCACGTTGAGCCGGCCGCGGTGTGGCATGCCGATGCAGACTTCCTCCAGGCTGGCTTCGGCAGCCTGCTCGCACACCTCGTCCAACAAGACGATGGCCGACTCGCCCCCTTCCAGGGAGAACCGCTTCTGCCCGACGAATTTGGTCTGCAAGAAGGTCTCGAAGATTTCCGCCTCATTGAGCCTGTCGAGGATCCGGAGGTGCTCTTCACGGGGAAGTGACTCGTGCGGCCGCTCCACCCGGTCCTGGATCCACTTGCGCTGCACCGGCTCTTGGATGTGCATGTACTCGATGCCCGTGGTGCGGCAATAGGAGTCGCGCAGGATCCCGAGAATCTTGCGCATCTTCATTCGGCCTTCGCCGCCTGCGAACGATCCAGTCGCAAACTCGCGGTCCAAGTCCCACAGCGTCAGGCCGTGCGACTGTACGTCGAGATCATGGTGGCGCCGCTGCCGGTACTCCAGCGGATCGGTGTCCGCCATCAGATGGCCGCGCACCCGATAGGCATTGATCATCTCCATGATCCGGGCCTGCTTGGGGATCTGGTCCTCGTGGAAGCTGCTGACATCTTGTGCCCAGCGGATGGGCTCGTACGGGATGCGTAATGCGCCGAAGATGTCGTCGTAAAAACCGTCCTCGCCAAGCAGCAACGCGTGCAGGCGGGCCAGGTACTCGCCAGACTGCGCCCCCTGAATGACCCGATGGTCATACGTCGACGTCAGCGTCAAGATCTTGGATACGCTCATGTCGCTGAGCCGATCGGGGTCGGACCCCTGGAACTCTGGCGGGTACTCCATGGAGCCCACGCCGATGATCGCCCCTTGGCCCTGCATCAAACGGGGTACCGAGTGGTTGGTGCCGATGGTTCCCGGGTTGGTCAGCGTGATTGTGGTGCCAGCGAAATCTTCGAGTGTCAGCTGCCCCGCGCGTGCCTTCTTCACCATCTGCTCGTATGCAGACCAGAACTGGGCGAAGTCCAGCGTCTCGCACTTCTTGATACTCGGCACCAGCAGCTGACGGGTGCCATCCTCCTTGGGCAGGTCAATGGCCAGGCCGAGATTGACATGAGCCGGTACCACCAGTGTCGGCTTGCCATCGATGACGTCATAGCCGTTGTTCATGGCTGGAACTGTCTTCAGAGCCTGCACCATGGCGTACCCAATGATGTGGGTGTAGGAGACCTTGCCACCGCGGGCCCGGCGCAGGTGGTTGTTGATCACCACGCGCTGGTCAATGAGCAACTTGACCGGCAGCGACCGAACGCTGGTCGCGGTAGGCACGGTCAAGGAGATGTCCATGTTCTTTGCAGTACGTGCCGAAGTCCCCCGCAAGGTGGTCTTGACTGGCTCTTCTAGTGCCCCGCTTGGCCGATCGTCAGGACGAGGAGGATCAGCAGGAATCCCGCCGCGCGCTCCCGGTGCGCTTGGCCGTACTTCCTTCGTTGGCGCAGGCTTCTCGACTGTCGGGGTGCGACGGGAGGCGGGCGGCCCAGCTTGCGGCTGCGCGTCGGGCGAGGCTTGCGCGGGCGCTGGTGCAGGGCCAGCCGCTGTTGGAGTCGACTCACCATGGCTCGCTGGTGGCTGTGAGGCGGCCTCGGGCTTTGGCTCCGGTGTCTCAGCGGCGCCGCCGCCATCACCTACGCCGATGGTTGGTGCGCTATGCGACTTGAAGTACTCCGCCCACGTCTCGTCGACCGAGCTGGGATCTGTGGTGTACCTCTCATACATCTCTTCCAGCAGCCAGTCGTTGGCACCAAAGTCAACTTCGGATGCGCTGGTGGATGATTCGTCGGGCACGATGGCCACGGGTCGCCTTCTTCCTGGTACGAACTGTTCGCGGTCTACCCGCCTGCGGCCCGGCCTGCTCCCGGCACGGTCTGGCAGGCGTTACCTAGGCTACCCAAGCTTGCGACCAGGCAATCATTGGCCGCGCGCGACAGGTTTATCAGCGAGGCCTCTCTCGATCATCAGTCTCGGCGGGTCAGGGCGGTTCGCTCCGTGACCCCAGCGCCCAACATGCGCCAGGCCATCAGGCAGACCTCGATTGTGAAGACCACCAAAGCGACGTTGCGAATTACGGTGATAATGGTCGAGATGATGATCATCGCGTGACCTTCGCGACCAAGGTAGCTGTTATAGAACAGTGGATAGACCAGCTGGGTCAGCAGAGCCAGGATCAGCACCTGTCCGGTGATCCGGCTAATCGCCGGCTGCTCGTTCGGCCTGGCATCGGCACGGTAGGCCAACAGGGCCGCCATCGGGCCACCCATCCAGAGCAGATATTGCGGGCTCAAGGTCTTGTTGGTGATCGTCATGATCGCCACGGTGGCGAGCACGACGAAGCCGATCGCCGCCGGAGTTGATCCGTCATGACGGAAGGCGCGAACTGTCAGCAAAATGATCATTGCCAAGCCCAGCAGCGTCGCAATGCTGCTGATCATCACCCAGGCATCCACGCCCGGACCGAAAATCTCGTACGCCTGGTACTGGGACATGTCGACAATCCATTGGTCCGGCCTCAGTGCCCGTACCAGCATCAACGGCGTTGCCCAGATCGACTCGATCTGCAGCCCGCGATCGGACTGCCAGCTAAGTGGCGAAATGAGTCGTGACCAGCCACCGAGGATAAGGCTGATCAAGGCCAGGCCAAAGCCGACGACGACGAAGGCCACCCCTGCCGGCCGCCGGTCGGATCGGTAGGACATGAATGCGCCGATGAGCAGTGCTGGCCAGAGCTTGATAGCAGCGCCTAAACCTGTCAGGGCTCCGGTAATCCATGGCCTGCGTCGTGCCGCGAGGAGCGCACCGCCGGCGAGTACCGCTGGGAGCATGTCGAAGCGCAGATACGCCAGCGGACCGATCAGCGGTACGAAAATCAGCCAGAAGTCGATCGAGGTGTCGTGACGTCGGCCCGTCGCGCGCCAGAGTGCGTAAGTGAACAACGCATCGAGAGCCAGCATGAAGATCACAAAGGCGATGAGGTAGCCGACCCGGCTGCCAAAGGATGCGCCATAAGGCAGCCAGAGGATCCAGACCACCGGTGTGGGGTACTCGTAAAGGGTGCGGTCCAGGCCGGCAGTGAACAGCGCATTGATCTTGCGGTGGTAATAGAAGACGTCGCCTACCACGAATCGCTCAAAAGCTGCCAGCACGATCAAGACCAACAGGCGAGTGGCTAGCCAGACAAGGACGATCGTACGAGGGCCGCGGCGTGCGTCGTACCAGGCAGCGAGTCGGCTCATTCAGAGCCCGCAAAGTCGGCTGGCAGGGGAGTGCGCATCGGAGTACAGAGATCTTGGTCAGCGAACAGAACGCATGTGAACCTACCAGGCATGGGCTCCCTGGATTTGCATCTCTAGTGAGCCGGAAGTGGCCAAAACAGGCGCTGGCCGTAGCACTCGAGATACAAAATCAGGGCGCTTCAGCGTTGCCCGGCGAGGCGAGGCGTGCCGGCTATTCCGGCACCGTCTTGCGCTGACCGACCGCACGCAGCATCGCCACCAGCACAGTGTGGAGGCGATCGGCACCTTCGATGTGTTCGGTGGGCAGGACGTTGGCGAGCACTCGAGGGGTGAGCAGGAACGCACGATCCTGCCAACCGCCTAAGCCCCCGTGGGCACCGACGAGAGGTTCGAATGCCGCAATATCGAGCGTGGCGTCACTGACCCGGCTGTTGATGTAGAGATCGGGGGCCTCCGGCATCACGACAGCGCGCCGCAGCATCCGGGCTGAATGGTCGCCGTACGGTTTGAGAGGGTCTTGTCCGGTCACCTCGCCGGCGTCGAGCCGGATGCGGCCCTTTTGACCTAGGACCCACGGCACACCAGCAGAGTCCACTCCGGCAACGAAACCGATGCCCTCGTGTGCAATCAGGCCTGGCACAAGGCCGGGCCAGCGTTCTTGGAGATCCTCAAGAGTGAGACGAGCGGGGGAGTGCACGTAGAGCAAGCCGAGGTTGCCTGAGCCCAGCACCGAGACGGCGGCTGCGTCTGCCGCTTCGGCGTCCTGGTCGACGTGTCGGCTGGTGGCGGTAGCGGCGCGCCGGGCGGCTCTGCCGGTAAGCCCGGCGCCGGCCAGATCCTCGGCTAACGAGTCTGCTCGACCCCAGTCTTCGACCGAAGCATCTATGGAGGCCACTTCCTCCTTCATGAGCTGGGTGCATAACTGGCCGAGGTCGGCGCCAAAGCGGTCGTGGAACGTCTGGCCCTGGGACTGGCCGTGGTCAGAGAGAACCACGATGTGGTAGCGCCGGGCGGCTGCAGTCGACACCCGCTCCAACGTTCCGAGAACCCTGTCCAAACCGTCGAGAGCTGCCAGGGACTCGGGGCGGAACATGCCCGCGTGGTGAGCGATCTCGTCGTAGTCGACGTAATCGACATAGATGCTCTTTGTTCCCTTGCGCATCGCCTCGGCGACGACCGCGGTGTTGAGATCGCGTTGTAGGACGTTGATGGCGGCACGGAGACCGGCGTAGGTCCATCCCCTGTGAACGCGCGGCAGGACGTTGAGGCGGGCTTGTCGGCCAGCTTGCCATCGCTCCTTGACCACCTCGGCGATCGTCCGTACCACCCCGCGCGTGAAGCCGTTGGGGTTGGTGAGGAACCAGGCGAACGTCTCCCGTGCGACCGCCGAGCTGCGACCGCCGCCAAGTCGGCTCATCGTCAGAACGGCCCGGGGTGCGTCGCCGGTGAAGAGGTTGCCTAGGGCGAGCCCGTCATCGGCAAGCAATCCAGCCCCGGTCGTCGCGCGCTGCTCGATGATCGCGGCATCGTCTGGCCGGTTCGCGATCAAGACTCGACCCAGTTCACGGTCGTACCAGCGAAAGGCCGGGACTCCGGCTACCGTGCCGTGCAGGATCCCCAGCTGACTTGCTGGCGTGGTGCACGGCAATTGCGCCGTCCACTCGCGAAGCACATAGTCCCCTGAGGTCACCCAACGCCGCAGGGTCTGAACCCCGCCCGCCTGAATCGCCCACCGTAGGACCGGGAAGGCGACGCCATCTAGCTGGACGAATACGACGCCGTCGACCTCGGGATCGGCGACGGGGCTACCTTTAACTCGGCGCCGCAGGAGCGAGGCCGTGAACGCGTCATCTGTTCCGGCACTTGCCAGCCAGGCGGCGGCGGTGGCTACCACGGCCACGATCCAGGAACCCCAGAAGGCCGACCAAAACGTGGCACTGATCGCCGGCACGATCCAAATCGCGGCGTAGACCAGCAGCGCCTGCCCGACGAGACCGGCGAAAACCACCGCGAGCCAGCCAATGCGGGAGGTCACCAGGACGAGCACTGGCCGGAAGACCAGCCCGAGCAGACCCGCAACCGCTGTCGCGGCGAAGTACGCCCACCACGCCTGGGCTATCAGGTTCGGCAATAGGGCAGCGGCGAGCGCCAAGGCGGCCGACGAGACCAGCCACACCGCCAGCAACCGGGCGATGTCACCCAAGCGCAGGCCGGTTCGAGGCCGAGCCTGCGCTCGTTCGGAAACCGCAACCATGCATGCCCCTGACCTAGCGTCCCGCCAATGATGGTGCTCTGACCGGTACCAGAATCTCCAAGACTAGAGAAGGATGGAGACTTGACCCGGCTCCAGCGGTCCGGCGGTCCTCTCGATGGACCGACCGCGCCATGACGGCCACTCTGACATGGTGGGGACACAGCACCAGCACGTGGCGGGATGGGGGCACTACCGTCCTGTTTGACCCTGTCCTGACCGCTCGCCTGGGCCATCTCCGTCGAGTACGGGGGCCGGTTCCCCCCTCGCACGCGGCGCATGCGGACATCATCCTGGTCTCTCATTTACATGCCGACCACGCCCACCTGCCCTCGCTCCGACTAGTCCCGGCCTCCGCTGTTCTCGTCGTCCCGGCAGGCTCGCTCCGGCTGCTTCAGCCAATCGCCGCACG
>DATEWO010000417.1:0-20785 GCA_035257925.1 Propionibacteriaceae bacterium
CTGGATCCGGAGACCCGCGGGCAGGTCGACGCGCAGTTGAATGCCGCGGGCATCACTCGGATGGGGTTCAGAACAGCCACCGCGTGTATCCGCAAGGCCGCATATCAGGCTGACCGGCACGGCTATCTGCAGCGCGCGGCCGGACCGAACGCCAACACCGCCGGGTCGGGGTCCGGCCAGCACCTGACACCATGGCGGTGCTCACCGGCTACCTCCCAGTGGAACAAGGCATCGCCTGCTACGCCGCACTACAACAACACGCCGATGCGATGGTGGCCACCGGTGATGGCCGGAGCAGGGATCAGATCATGGCCGACACCTTGGTGGAACGCCTCACCGGACAAACCACAGCCGCCGATGTGAATGTTGAGTTGCAGATCATGATGCCGCTTGAGAGCCTGATCAGCCGCGATGATCCCAAAGCTCCGGTGATCCCCGGCTATGGTCCGCTGCCGCAGGAACTGGCCTGGGAAATCCTCACCACCAGTCGGGGACGCAAATGGTGGCGCCGCCTCTTCACCGCCCCTACAACACAGGCGAACCGACGCGGCCCGCTTGTCGGTGGGGATCCGACCCGGCGCTGCTTCGACGGCTGGCTGGCCAAACTCATCCGACTCCGGGATCAAACATGTCGGGATCCCTATTGTGATGCGCCGATCCGCCACCTTGACCACATCACCCGGCACAGCGACGGCGGAGCAACCACATTTGACAATGGCCGCGGCACCTGCGCCAGATGCAACTACGTGCGGGAAATGCCCGGCTGGCACATCAAACTCATCGACTGCGGCTTCCACACCGGACCACACAAAATCATCATCAGCACACCCACCGGCCACCACTACCTCAGCCGAGCACCCGACCCACCATGAAAATGAGTTGATACCAGGTCACCACGAGTGTGTGAGTCGATCAAGATCCAACATTTTTGCGTATTGACGCAGACATCCTGCGGTCGTAACGTCCGCAGAGGAGAGCATTTCTCAATCCCAACCACATCGATCGGAAGGCCCAGCCATGTTCGCTCAGGTTATCCAGGGCAAGACGTCCAACCCGCAGGCATTCGATGCCGCCGTCAACCAGTGGCTGAAAGATCTTGCGCCCGGCGCGACTGGCTGGCTTGGCAGCACGAGCGGAGTCACTGAGGATGGCCGCGCAATCGCGGTTGTGCGCTTCGAAACCGAGGAGGATGCCCGCCGCAACAGCAATCGTCCCGAACAGGACCAGTGGTGGTCCGAGACCGCGAAGCTGTACGACGGCGAAGCCACCTTCCGTGACAGCACCGACGTCACCGTTGATCTTCAGGGAGATCCCGACCAGGCAGGCTTCGTTCAGGTCATGCAGGGCCGGAGCAGCGACCCGGAACGGGCCAAGCAACTGATGGACCAAGACTCTGACAAGTTTGCAGAGTTCCGTCCCGACGTTCTCGGAAGCGTTGCAATAGGCCACGAGGACGGTGGATACACCATGGTGATCTACTTCACCTCCGAAGCTGAGGCACGCGAAGGCGAACGCAAGGAACCGCCGCCGGAGATACAGGCTCAAATGGAGGAGATGAACAAGCTCAGCGTCGGAGAGACAGAGTTCTTCGATCTCAAGCGGCCCGTGATCGTCTCTCCAACGTGATCATGTAACTCCGGCACTGGCCGCCGAGCTTGATCAACATACCGATGACATCGGCGGCAGGGGGACATCGGCGGCAAAGGGTGGACCGATTGTCATGACCGAGCCGATCTGTGAAGTGATCGTGACTGCTGACAGCGAAGAGTGGCTGGTGAGCTTCACTCGGTCGCTCGTCGAGGACCGGCTCGTCGCCTGCGGCCAGCACATCGGACCGATCAGGTCCATCTATCGCTGGGACGGCACGATTCACGACGACGGCGAGATGCGAGTGGCGCTGCACACGCGCTCCAGTCTGGTGCAGCACGTCATCGACCGCGCCCGCCAGTCGCACCCGTACGAGGTGCCATGTGTTCTAGTTCTCCCGGTTCAGGCAGCTAACCCCGACTACGTCAGGTGGGTCATCGAGGAGACTTCCGAGCCAGGTGGTGATCACCGGGCCTGACGATTTCTCTTGCTGCTTGCCAGGAGGTGCTGAGCGGAGAATGCTTTCCCCATGGCAAATCGGAAGAGCAAGCCCCAGGCGCAGGTCAGCGCTCCGACCTCACGTATCCGATCAACACCGATCGGCGATTATGGGTTCCTGAGCGATGGAGAGGTCTTGGCCCTCGTGTCGCCCAACGGCGCCGTGGAATGGATGTGCGTTCCTCGCTTTGACTCTCCGAGCGTGTTCGGACGGATCCTTGGTCGGAATGCCGGCGTGTTCCGTGTTGCACCGGTCGACGTTGCCGTGCCCGCCGATGTGCGTTACCTGCCAGGCACCATGATCTTGGAGACGAGTTGGGGAACACCCACCGGATGGATCATTGTCCGCGACGCACTGCTGATCGGTCCCTGGCACCATCCGACCGACCGTTCCAAGACGTACCGTCGGACCCCCAATGACTACGAGGCAGAGCACATCTTCCTGCGCACCATTCGCTGCGCATCTGGTGAGGTGCAAACCATGGTGGACTGTGAGCCCGTGCTCAACTACGGCAAGGCCCACGTTCGATGGGAATACACCGACAACAGCTACTACCAGGGTGTCTGCTCAGCCGAGGGTGTGGATCTCAAACTGACCCTGACCAGCGACCTGCGGCTGGGGTTCGAAGGCGGCCAAGCCAACGCTCGAACGTTGCTCAAAGAGGGTGACGTCCGCTATCTAGCGCTGTCCTGGGGTGGGGCGGTGCCACCGATGGACTTCGCCGACGCCTACAAGCGTCAGGTATGGACCGCGCATCACTGGCAACACTGGCTGGCCCGCGGGCAGTTCCCTGATCACCCCTGGCGCGGTTATCTGCAGCGCAGCGCGCTTACTCTCAAGGGGCTGACGTACGCCCCAACCGGCGCGATAGCCGCCGCCGGCACGACGTCATTGCCCGAGACTCCCGGAGGATCGCGCAACTACGACTACCGCTTCACCTGGATTCGGGACGCCACGTTCGCCCTGTGGGGCCTTTATTCGCTGGGTTTCGACTGGGAGGCAGTGGACTTCTTCGCCTTCATCGCCGATCTGGTGGAGGGCGAGGACGACATCCAGATCATGTACGGCATCGGGGGCGAGAAAGAGCTCACTGAGCGGGAACTCGACCACCTGCCGGGATATGCCGACTCGCGTCCGGTGCGGATCGGGAACGCCGCGTATGCGCAGAAGCAGCACGATGTCTGGGGCGCGCTGCTTGACTCGGTCTACCTGCACTTCAAGGCAGCCAACCGCCTGGACAACCGTATCTGGGAGATCTTGGACAAGCAGGTCGGCGAGGCGTTGAAGTACTGGCGTGAGCCCGATGCCGGAATCTGGGAGGTGCGCGGCCCGCTGCAGCACTTCACCTCCTCCAAGATCATGTGCTGGGTCGCAGTCGACCGAGGCTCCAAGATCGCCCGGATAACGGGAGAGGACGGCAAGGCCGCCGAATGGGAGCTCGCGGCACAAGAGATCAAAGAGGACATCTTGGCCAACGGCGTGGACGAGCGAGGGGTGCTGACCCAGTACTACGGCACCAATGCGCTCGACGCGTCGTTGCTGCTCGCCCCGCTAGTGCGCTTCCTGCCTGCCGACGACCCCATCATCAGGGCCACTGTGCTGGCGATTGCCGATGAGCTCACCATTCACGAACTGGTGCTGCGCTACAAGGTGGAGGAAACCGACGACGGGTTTACCGGCGAGGAGGGGAGCTTTACGATCTGTTCCTTCTGGCTGGTCTCGGCACTCTGCGAGATTGGTGAGTACGAGCGGGCCCGAAAGCTCTGTGCCAAGCTGCTGTCTTTCGCAGGTGAACTCGATCTGTACGGCGAGGAGATCGACCCGCACACCGGCCAGCAACTGGGCAATTTCCCGCAGGCCTTCACTCATCTGGCGTTGATCAACGCCGTACTGCACGTGATCAAGCTCGAAGGACGCCAGCACGGCACCTCACCCGGCGCGTGGGCTGGCTCCATCGGGGACGCTCACGGTCACTAGGGAAGTGACGCAGACGGCGGCACCCTGGGTGCCCGAGCGCGCCGACATCGAGACGCTCAAGCATGCGGCGGAGGACTGCCGCGGCTGTGAGCTGTGGAAGCCTGCAACCCAGGTGGTGTTCTCGGCAGGCAACCCACAGGCACCGCTGGCACTTGTCGGAGAACAACCCGGCGAGGTCGAAGACCGCAAGGGCATTCCGTTTGTTGGTCCGGCTGGCAGGCTGCTTCAGGATGCACTGACTGAAGCTGAGGTGCCCCGGGATGACGTCTACGTCACCAATGCGGTCAAGCACTTTCGTTTCACTGAGCGGGGCAAGCGGCGAATACACGCGACACCGCAAGTCAGCCACATCAAGGCCTGCCGCCCCTGGCTCGAAGCGGAGCTGACCGTCGTCGACCCGGCACTGATCGTTTGTTTGGGCGCGGTCGCCGCCAGGTCGCTCCTGGGGACTCAGTTTCGGGTCACCCAGCAGCGTGGTCAAGTGCTGGATCTCGAAACTCCGATCGGCGTACGACGGGTATTGGCCACCGTGCATCCATCCTCAGTGCTGCGGGCCACCGGCGAGGACCGGAACGCGGCGTTCGCGGGGCTCGTCGCCGACCTGCGAACCGCACGAGCCGCGGTGGCGTAAAGGCGATAAGGGCGCGATTAGGTGGTCGAACCATTCCGCTGAGCTAGTCGTGTAACAGTATGAGCGGGCGCCCGTCACTGCCGCCGCACGCCCCGGCCACCGAGCCTCAGGAGAGCTATGTTCGACAAGATCGGGGATCTTCCGCTCCATCCGCTGGTGGTCCACGCCGCTGTGATCGGCATCCCATTGGCTGCGCTGCTGGCCTTGCTCTTCGCATTTCCCAAGACGCGCGAATGGGCGCGCTGGCCACTGGCTATCACGGTCGTCGGCGCCACTGCCGTGACATTCGTCGCGAGGGAGAGCGGTCTGGCCCTTGAGGCGGCGTTGGGCATCAAGCCGGGAAACCCGGTAGGTGATCTGGTCTTGCAGCATTCCCTGCTCGCGAACCAGCTGTTCTACATCATGATCGGATTGGCTGTCATCGGCCTGCTCAATGTGTTCCTCGTTTCGAAGCGGACCTCCGAGCAGGCGGACAGCGCGGTCAAGCAGTCCGCCATCCTGCGTGTTGGTCTGCCGATTCTCTTGGTAGCCGCCTCGGCCGTGGCGTTGGTCTGGGTCATCCGGGTCGGAGATCTCGGGGCACGATCCGTGTGGAATCCCACTGCTCCGGCTCTGTTTCCGTTCTGATTTGTGATTGCCCACATATCGCGCTGACGAGATCTGGTTACCCATTGCCGAGGGCGGCCGGACCTTCCTCTCTGCGGATGTCGATGATGTGACCGGTCAAATGGGAGAGCATCACGTCGAGGGACTGACGGGCGACCTCTTCCGATGACAGCAATGTGTCGGGAGGCTCTTCACCAAAGGCCTTGGTTCGCATCGGCGTCCCGGTGCGCTCGGGGTTGACACAGTTCACTCGTACGCCCGAGGAAGCCCATTCGTCGGCGAGTGCCTGCGTGAGATTCACTATCGCTGCCTTTGCCGAGGAGTACAGCGAATAGCCCGAGCGGCCCCGGGTGTAAGACGACGAGGTGAACAGCAACAGTGAGCCGCAGGATGCAGCCAGGTGGGGAAAGAACTCCTGGGCGACGAAGATCGGCGCCAGGTAGTTGACGTCTGTGGAGGAGTAGATCGTCTCCTCTGACGTCTCCGCCAGCTCACCGCGTACCAGCACACCAGCGGTGTTGACCACGAAATCGATGCGGCCCGTCTCGGCGAGCACCTGCTGAGCGACGCGGGCAACGTCGGCTCGCCTCTCGACAAATGTGCCGGTCGTCGACCGTGAGAATGTCTTCACATCTGCCCCGTACTTGCGAGCGAACTGGGCGATGTCCCCACCGATGCCGTAGGAGCCACCGAAAATCACGACGGTCCGGCCGTCAAGCCTTGCGTGGTACTGCTCGTCGGTCAGTGGGGCGGGCCGGTCAGCAGACGTCAGCTGGAACAACTTGTCGGCAATGTAGACATCGATGGGCTCGGTGACCTTCATATTGCGCTCGTGACCGGCGACGACAGCGATCGAGACCTCCGGAAGGTAGCGAAGCACCACGGTGCAGTCGTCGGTCGCGGTGAACTTGGGATCCTGTGCAGCCTTGGCGTACGCGGCCCGGATCGTCGACAATCGGAAGGACTGTGGCGTCTGACCGCGACGTAGCAGATGCCGGGGGAGTACGTCGGCGATGCTGTTCTGACCGCGCTGGACCTGGATGATGGTGTCCGCCGACGGGATCGCGGTGTCGACAGCCTGGTGCGTCCGCAGCGCCTCGACATTGGCCGCGATGATCGTCTGTGAGACCAGCGGACGTACCGCGTCATGAAGCAGCACGTTGCACTCCTCTTGACCGAGAGCGGCTAGCGCGGCTGCGGTGGTCTCGTTGCGAGTTTCGGCACCTTCAAGAATCTGGCTGACCTTGACGTAATTGCCCTTCTTGACAATCGCCCGGACCTCATCCAGGAAACCGGGCGTCATCATCACCACGATTTCGTCGACGAGTGGGGATTGATGCATCGCAGAGATCGTGTGCTCGATGATCGGCTTGCCAGCAACCTTGATCAGCTGCTTGGGAATGTTCAAGCCGATGCGAGTGCCAGTACCCCCGGCCAGGATCACGGCAACGTTGCGCAATCTGGTCACCGGCCGACCCTACCGCCCCAAAGCGCGTTGTTCCTCTCTGCTTGCGCAGCGTCTTGGGAAGCAGTGTGGGAACGTTGGGACATTTGTGGCGTTGAACGAGCCCAGAAGGCCAGACGGCTGCACTTCACATAAGATCAGCAGAATCATGCGGGAGGTGCATCCGTAAGAGATGGCTATCCGCAGAGCGTCATCACGACCACACTGCCAGGCAAGGAGATGAATGCCCAAGCCCCTGAGAGCCGACAAGCGCGAGTTGCGGCTGGCTCCCATCGAGGTCGGCACCCCCACAGTTGACATCTTTTTTGATGAGCATCGCGTCTGGTCAACCAAGCTTCCAAAGCCAGACCCGCGTACAGGTGTCCGACGGATCCGTTGGCCTGATGCGATGGTTCCCCATCTGCAAGGGGACTCCACGGTCACAATCCGAAAGTCTGCAACTGGGGAGGAAATTGCCTCACTGGAGGTGCGCTTTGGAGGCCCCGGGCGCGTGGCGATTACCGATCCTCGCGGCCGCTGGCTGGCGATCGACAAGTGGAACCGCTTTGGCCCCTCGTTCGACGGCGACTCATCTGGTGTCCAGGATCGAATGCTCGCTTCCGCGGCGCTGGTCGCTGAACAGCTGGGGAACTGGGGGTACCCGGTCTACATCGTGGGCGGAACCCTGCTGGGCGCGATGCGGTCCGGCAATCTGCTGCCGCACGACGGCGACATCGACTTCGCATTTCTGTGTCCGAAGTCGGATCCCCAAGATGTGATACTCGTCAGCTTTGAACTCGAGCGGCAGCTTGTCAGTCTGGGTTACACGGTGGTTCGGCACAGTCATGCCCACCTCGAGATCGTGTTCTTCACCAACGACGGCGGCACCGACTACTACATCGACATCTTTACGGGCTACTACAGCACTGACGGTCTTTACAACCAGCCGTTCGCGCTGCGCGGCAAGCTGGCCAAGACTGAGCTGCTGCCAACCATGGACCTTGACGTCGGCGGCGTCGCCCTGCCAGCTCCTGCTGTTCCGGAGGCTTGGCTGGAATTCGCCTACGGTCCGAACTGGCGAATACCGGATCCGTCCTTCCAGTGGAAGGTCTCCCGCTCAACTCAGCGTCGCTTCGAGAGCTGCTACGGGGTGTTCAACCGGCAACGCGTGTTCTGGGAGAAGACCTGGCAAAAGGTCGATAAGCGAACACCAGATGAGGAAGACGAATTCGAGGATGTCGATCGCTTTCTCCGGCTGCTCCCAGAGCGCGCCTTCGTCATCGACCTTGGGTGTGGGGACGGACGGCACGCGGAGCGGATTGCCGCTGCGGGTCACAGTGTGCTCGGGGTCGACTACAGCTTCGAGGCGCTAAGAGTCGCCCGCCAGACGCAGCCGGAGAACGTCGAGTATCGCTTCCTCAACCTCAATGATCGGCACGGCCTGATGCACTTCGCACTTGAGATGATCGGCCAGGGCCGTCAGCCGTACTTCTTTGCGCGCAACTTGCTGCATGTGATGCCGCAACTCGGGCGATCGGACCTTTTCGCAATGCTGCGGTGCCTGCTCGACGCTCAGACCTTCCTCTATGCGACGTTCGACGCTTCGCCGGTCCCGCGAATCCCGCCCAACCCACTGACCTGGACCTACCGCCCTGCGCTTTTCAGCGCGGAGGCCTGGCGCTGGAAGCTAGGCACCACCTTCCTAGCCGAGCGACAACGAACGACACCATTCGGCAAGCGTCAGAATGTCACTGCGCTTGTCTGGCTGTGACCGACTGACAAATCAGCAGCTTTCTCGACCAAAGGATTATCGATGAAGCAATTTCTGGCGAACATCGCCCGACGTGTTGCGCCGCGCACCGTTACGAACCTGCGCAAACTCAACGCCTTGGATCCGCAGCTCGGTAGTGGCGTCCCTCAACTCATCAGCTACGAACGCGAGCTCAGGACGCTGCGCCGCGAGGTTGATGAATTGCGGCGGGAGAACCGCCGTGTCGCTGAGCTGTACGACGTCTTCTTCCAGTGGGCGCACCAGAATGTGGGGCCGCCAGTTTCAAGTTCTGATGTTGATGCTGCTGGAACCGTGAAGCGAGTCGCCGACGTGCTGTCCAAAGACGCCTAGCCAAGTCCACCCCTCAGTTCGGGCCATGCCGCGAGGTTGATGAATTGCGGCGTGGAACCGGCGTGTCGCTGAGATGTACGACGTCTTCTTCCAGTGGGCGCACCAGAATGTGGGAACGCCAGTGCCTACCTCTGACGTTGATGCTGCTGGAACCGTCAAGCGAGTCGCCGATGTTTTGTCCAGGAACGTCTATCCCAGTCCACCCTTACTCCCGTGGTAGTTAGTCAGCCGTTGCCCGGCGCCATTCGCGACGCTACGCGCGGTACACCCAAGGTGGACATGCCCGAGACCAGTGACCCCGAGATCAGTGTCTCCAAGATCAGTGTGCCCAAGATCAGTGTCGTTGTGCCGACCTTCAGCCCGGGGGAGTTGCTGAACCGTGTGGTTCGCTCCCTAGAGGCGCAAACGATGCCAGCGGAGGACTTCGAGGTTATTTTCGTCGACGACGGATCACCCGATGACACCTGGCAACAGCTAGAAGACATTCGCGCCACTCACAGCAACGTGAGGATCGAGCGCATCGAGCACTCCGGCTGGCCGAGCAAGCCACGCAACGTCGGTCTAGAGATGTCCCGGGGTGAATACGTGTTGTTCATGGATCACGACGACGAGCTGTACCCGCGAGCACTCGAGGCGGGTTATGCGATGGCCGCCGGGAACCACGCCGACGTGCTGAACGGCAAAGAGACCCGCACCGATCAAGCCGCCTGGGGCCTCAGTGTCTACACAGCCAATATGGACAATGCCATTGACCGTCAAGACATCCATCCGCTGATTCCGATGAACCCGCACAAGCTCTTCCGGCGGGCATTCTTGATGGAGCACCACATCCGCTTCCCCGAGGGACGGAGGGTGCTCTGGGAGGATATCTTCTTCGCCCTGGACATTGCGTCACAGGCAAAAGTGATCTCAGTGCTGGCAGACACGCCGTTCTACCACTGGGTTCGTGGCCGGAGAACGACCTCGTCGTCATTTCACAAGGATCGCGACGAGTACTGGCATTGGGTGCGCGAGATCGTTCAGAAGACGAACGAGAAGCTCTCCGGGCCGACGCTTCAGGGCCAATGGCGGCTCATGCTCTTGCATCAGTACCGAAGCAGAGTCTTGGCGCGCCTCGACACCAGCCTGTTCAAAGCGCCCAGTCAGGAGTTTGAGCTTGTCAGGGCAATGGCTGAGGACATCATCCACAACCACATCCCTGCGGAGCTGGACGCTGGTCTTAGCCCGACGGATCTCGGCAAAGCTGCGTTGGTGCGCGGCGGGCGATGGGACCTTCTGGAAAAGCTGGTGGGCGTCGACTCCGGGCTGATCGGCACCAGTACCGCCACATCAGTGCGCTGGGTCAACGGGACCCTGTTGCTTAAAGCTGAGTCTCGTTGGGCCGGGCCGCGCGGTGCGCGGCTTGCGATCCGATACGACGGTGACCGGATTGTGCGTGATCTGCCGAGCGACGTTGCAGCGGCCCTTCCAGAAGAAGCGATCGACATGACTGCAGCGCTCGCTGGCGCCCACACCTCTCTCGGGATCCGGGCCCGTGACACCGGCGTTGTCTGGATGCTGCCGGGAGAATGCGAGCCTGGTGTGAAGATCGCCGCTGGACCTGAGCTGGTAGTCACCGCGCTGGCCACCCTGGACCCGGGTACGGCGATCTTCGGACGGCCTCTTGATGAGAACTCCTGGGACTTCACAGCGCGCAACGAGTTCCTCGGGAGGATCAACCAACGAGGTCTGCGAACGTCTCCACGTGTCCGGAGCGCGTTACAGAATGATCATGTCTATATCGCGTACCGAAGCGACGCTGGCACCTTGAGCCTTGATGTTGATGAAAGAAATCGGAGTCTGGTTGGCTCGGCTCCGCTAGATCCCGACAATGCGATCTCATCGCTTCAAGGAACGGCTGGCACGCTCCGCCTTCCGCTGCGGCGAGTGCATACGTCAGCTTTCGAACTGCCTTTCGCCGGCGTGGCGACAACTGACAACAGCGAGATCGAAGGAACTTTGACAGTGGGCGATGCGTCACGACAGCCTGCGTGGATCGTCGCCCGCAAAGACGGTGCCTGGCTGGAATCAACCGTCCAGCAACGGGCCGGTACCTATCGCATGACCCTCAACTTCCACGGTCGTGAGATGGACTCAGGACTGCTTGTCACCGTTGGAACGCACGGTGAACTCACCTTTCGTCGACCAGGTAGTGAGCCGGAATCGCAACCCGAAGATGAAGCAGATGAAGATGAAGACGTCGAGGTTATCTGATGTCAGCCTGGGCCATGATCTGGTCCGCCATCAGCAGATCTGTACGCGTCGTGATCTTGATGTTGTAGTCCTCGCCGCGAACGATCTTCACTTTGTGGCCCGTGTACTCGGAGACGAGGTCCGCATCATCGCTGATGCGGGCATATCTGTCAGCGATCGCAGCAGAGTAGGCCTTGTCGAGGAGTTCGCGCTGAAAGACCTGCGGCGTCTGGCCCAACCAGCTGTGCGACCGATCGAGCGACCCTGAGATGAACTGGTCGTCATCGACCAGCTTGAGCTGCACAACGGTCGGCGTACCGAGCATCGCAGCACCGTACTCAACACCGGCATCCAGCGCCCGCATGATCAGTTCGGCGTTGACGAACGGGCGGACGCCGTCGTGCACCATGATCATCGATCCGGAAGTGGCCTGAAGGCCAAGCATTGCCGAGATAAAGCGTTCTTCGCCACCATCGACGAGAGTGACCGGAAGACACGCCTTCTCGATCAATATGTGCTCGTACTCCTCTCTGTTCTCGGGTGCGACGGTGACGACGACTTCATCAATGGCCGGATGCACGAACTCGCGAACGGTCTTCTCGAGTATCGTCACACCACTGATCTTCACCAGTAGCTTGTTGCTTCCAAACCGCAACCCGCGGCCGGCGCACGTGACGATGGCGGAAACCGTGTGGGACTTATACATTCGGTTGAATTCTCTCCTACGTGGTTCGTTGTGCTGCCGCTTAGACCGGGGTGGTAGATCCGGCGGGTTGTCGGGACTCGCGCACGAAAGCACGCAGGGCATCCAGTTCCGCGACCTCGTCCAGGATGTAGCCAGGTGGTCCGCCGAACAGCTCGGCGTGAATGGTTCGCATATCGCGCGTGTACATCCGGGAGAACGGCGACTCCTCGCCTGAGGAGACCTGATCGGCGATGTCGATCCCAAAACATTCGGCGGCAACCTGCGCACTGGTGAGAGGCGGTGTTGCGATGTTCAGGGTCCGGAGGCCTGCCTGAAGGGCCAGTTCAGTATCGGACCACAGTCGCCGCAGGTCGTAGTACTGGAACCGGCCGTCTGGTCGGATGAATTCGATGCGATAGTCGTTGAGCAGGTCGTACACGATCCCCTTCTTGAGGCCAGCCCCGTACAGCTGCGGGAGGCGCAATGTGAGCGTGTTGAACCTCTCGCAGAGGGCTTGCTCCATGTGAAGGCGGTTAGCCCCATACGGTGTGAGATTGTCAGCGCTCAGCGGTGTGGATTCGTCGGGGGATGTGCCGCCAGGATAGATACAGACCGTCGAGATCAGGACGAGTTGTGCGGCATCGACGTCGGACAAGAGGGCGATGTAGTCGTCGATCTCGGCTAGATCAGCTGGGCCATTCTGGTTGATTCGATGCGAGTCAGCCCGGGTTGCGGCGCTCACCACAAGGTCGTACGACCTACCGCGAATGTCGGAGATATTCCTGGTGTTGTAGGAGTCTGTGAAATCCTGCGCGGCCGCGATATTCGAACCGACGAAGCCGGTGTACCCGATAAGGGCGGTCTTCACTCCTCATGCTCCAGTCTTTGATGGGGTAACTAGCTGTCTCATAGCACCCGGTCCGGTGGGCCCGCCCATCGTAGACCCCTCATACTTGAGCGAGTGTCTGACACGACGGCGCAGACGAGGCGAGGCCCTTTTTGGCAGGCGTCGATTCTAAAAGAGATAGGGTCTAAGCGAGCAACTCGGGGAGGAGCACACATGTCTCGGCTCTTGCGTTCGCGAGCATGGTCGGTTCTGGCGTTGATCGCAGGCGTCACCTCTGTCTGGGCCGGGGATAACCTCTGGCTGCGACTCGTGTGCGGCGCGGGACTAGCTGTCGGGATCGGGCAGCAGCTGACGCTGCTCGCACTCGGCGTTCGCAGGCGCAAGCTGGCGACGTTCTGGATTCGGCCGAGCGTCGGCACCATGCTGTGCGTTGGAGTGGCCGGCTGGTATCTGGCGAACTCCCAGGACATGCCCGTCCTCATTGTTGCTGGCTTGGTCGTGGCACTAACTGGGCTGTGGTGGTTCCGCACCCGCCCTGACTTCGTGCAACTACAAGCTCGGAATCTGCCTGGAGCTCCCGAGAAGCCGGTTGACCCGCCACGCTGGCCGTATGGGTGGGCCGGAGCCGGCATGTGCGGATTTCTTGTGCTCGGCTTCGTTGCTGCCACGCTGTCACTGCCAGCAGCGGTTTTCCCAATTCTTGCAGTGCTAGCGGTAGCGATGTTGGCGGTGATTCTGGTGCCCCACACACACTTCGTCCGCTACAACAAGGAGGTGCTCGAAACGCTTCGGGCATACCGTCCGGTGCTGACGATGCCCTACGACGGGCAAGCCGGATTTCACATCGGTATGTGGGTGCCTTATCTGGAGAGAACCGGTCATCCTTTCACCGTGGTGACCACCGACCCAGTCGCGTTCCGGCGCGTGTCGGAGAAGTACACGATGCCCGTGATCTATGCGCCGATGGGAGGCCGTCGGGCAATCCGAGCGCTGGTGCCAAGGACGGTCCGGGCCGCGCTCTATGTCTACAACGGCAACAACAGTGACTTCATCAAGCTCCGCCGTGTGAAACACATCTGGCTCCACCATGGCGACAGCGACAAGGAGGTTTCCTTCCGGCGGAAGTCAGCGGCATACGACATTCTCGTTGTCGCTGGCCAGGCAGCGATCGATCGCTATGCCGTACATGGGGTTCGCATTCCGTCTAAGAAGTTCAAGATTCTTGGCCGTCCCCAAATCGAAAACATCGAAACAGTGACGACTCCAATCTCTACTGTCGACAACCCGGTCGTGCTGTATGCACCGACCTGGTACGCCGCCGACTACAAGAACAACCACTCCTCACTTCCCATTGGCACAGCTATCGTCTCAGCTTTACTCGCCCGAAATGCAACAGTGATTTTCCGGCCGCACCCGGCCCGCCGTAAACTCCCGGAGTCCGCTGCGGCGATCGCCGCAATTCAGAACCTCCTCCAGGCCGACGCCCAGGCGACGAAGCGTGCCCACCGGTGGGGCGCAGCTGCGGACAAGCCCAGCTTTGCCGAGCTTGCCAACGTGGCCGATGCAATGGTGGCCGATGTATCCGGAGTCGTGACCGACTTCATGCAGTCGCTGAAGCCGTTCGCCATGGTCGCCACCGGGGATGACACCGAGACCTTCCGAACTCGCTTCCCATCCAGCCGTTCTGCTTACGTCATCGAGTGGAATCTGTCGACGCTTGACGATGCGCTCGATGCCATGCTGAGCGACGATCCCCTCGCAGCTACCCGCGCTGAACGACGAAAGTATTACCTCGGGGGATATGACAACGGAGAATCGGCTCAGGCCTTCGTCAGTTACCTGCAATCGCTGGCCGCCCCAAGGCCGGTGAGATCGGCTCCGGCGAAGGTGCCACTTCCGGCACAAGTCTCCGAAAAGCCTTTGCAGCCTGCTCGCCAGTGAGCTGCGGTCAGTCTGTCTAGACGTACTTCCGCGCGGCGGCCAAGAATCCATCGGCGTAGCTTTCGGCCGGAAAGTCGCCCAGGTAATAGGTCTTGAGCTGCCGCCGACGTGACCAGGCCGGATCGTCGGCCAGGAGTTGCTGCAGCACTGTGTCGAGGTTGCCCAGGTCCGGACTCAACAGATAGCCCGCTTGAGCGAGCGGGAAGTCGGCAGAGAACTCTGGGGTAGTCATCTCTGGGGCCATCAATGTGAGAGCGAACGGCTTCTCGGAGTAGAGGAAATCCGGGATCACACTTGACACGTCGGATATCAAAGCATCCACCTGGTTGAACGTGTCCAGAATGCTGCCGCTCATCGCGGCGGAACCAAAGATGTGCGCACGGCGTGACCTAGAGGCGTCGGTCGCGAGCAACTCGTCTATGTCGCGGGACGCCGACGCCAGACGTGGCGTCCGCCAAACCCAGGGATGAGGCCGGAAAACCACGACGCAACCGCGGTCGAGGAGAGCTTGCACGATCTTGGCTCCGATGGGCAACGAGGAATAGCGGGAGTCCTCGAGGTAGCCGTACCACGTCGGCGCATAGAGCACTCGAGGAACCTCCCGCGTGGCAATGGGGCACTCTTGGACCTTGACTCCTTCGACCTGCGGCCGACCGACAATTTCGAAGGCGTCCCTGGGTACGGCGACCCCGTTGTTCGCGAAGCGATCGATAGCCGCTTGGCCGGCGACGAAGTTTTTGTCATACATCCGGAAAACGCGCCGATAGCTCGGCGCCTTATCACTGTCGCCATGATTCAGCTGGATCTGGTTGATGCCCAGGTAGTGGACCATGTGGGCGTTCGTAGGCGCCGTGTTGACGAAGAAAACCGTCTTCAGGGTCGGTGTGATCAAGACGTCCAACTCGCTGACGTAGCGCCGAACGAGAACAGGCACCGAGGCTAATGCCACAGCGTCTGCGAAGGTGTCCGGCGTCCGCAGCACGACGAAGTAGGGACGGTTCAATCGGGAGAGATAAGGCAGCCACATCGCGATCTGGTGCGACGATCCGGGCGGAGCGTCCCAGTAGAGCAGGAAGGTCGGCGCGTAGCTGGCGAGCACCTCTGGAAGCATCCGCTCAGCTGATCGTCGCGATTTCAGGCGGAGCAGCCCGTCGCCAATGACTACCGCGACGATGAGGAGGGTGATGATGCCCGGCAAGAGCAGTGGCCAGATCGGTAGCTGGTCGACGCTCTGCGCGACAGTGCCGAGAGCGAGGAAAAGGGCCACCGCCGCCGTATTGACGGTGAACACCCATCGCTCAGCCACTAATGGATAGTTGCGCACGTCGATGCCTGGCAGGTTCTCGGCGTAAGGGCAGGCGATCCTGCCGAGAGCTGAAACGACCCACTCAGTCACCAATGCCAGGGCGAGTAACATGCCGCAGGCCGACACGACCCCCCGCTCAGTAGTGCGCTCACTGCTGAGGGCCACAGCCGTAGCGAGTGAGATCAGCACCCGAGACAACACATAAGAACCGGTGGGCTCGACCCTGCGTCCGATGGGCGACGACCGTCGGTGTTTCCAGCTAAAGACCACCGTGGCGGCCAAGGCGAGCAGAGCGAGGGTGAATACCAGCCAAGTTGAGGCTTCGGCAATCGCAGCGCCACATGCGACGATTGCTAGCGCCGCAATGCCCGCTTCGCGGGCGGCAGAAGTGGACCATGCGCGCAGCACCGGACCGGCAGAGCGAGTCAACCGGCTGAATGAGGCGGGCATCCCGGACTTCCCTTCACACCATGGGTGGCACGTGCCGTTTGCACGTCGGCTGAAGACGTTACCGCGCAACATCTTCGCCACGAAGCCGTTCTCGGCCGAGAGGTTCGCGTGGTAGTCCGAGTCGGGTGAGGCAGTCAGGCCTCAGCAGATACCAAGCTCACCATTGAGCTCTGCGGTGAATTCAGAGACATCTGGCAGCGCAGTGTCGTCGACGGCAGCAATGGGAACCGCCCCACTCAGGCTACTGGTCCAGAAGGCACCCTGTGACTGGCGTAGTTCTTGCACCGAGCAACGCCGGATGTGCGCAGGTGTCCGCCGGTCAGCGAGGAGATCCAGCACCTCACGCCGGGTTACCCCTGGCAGCACCTGCTCGTCCAGCGGCGGGGTACACCAGAAACCATCCTGATCTTGTATGAACAGGTTCCCTCGGCTGGTTTCGGTAACGTAGTGCACCCGAGTTCGCGAAGTGAAGAAAGGCAGGCCCGGGCTAACTGCAGCCTCGGCCGCAGTCAACGCCGAGCGCTCGATCCACTTGTGCCGCCACGAGCGGTCCGGCCGGGATTGGTAACGCAGCGTCGAAGTAGCTGGTCTGGCGCCGAGTGGACTGGCCTCGAGACCGAGGTCGAGCCTGCCTTCGCTAGGTCGGGCAAGGACGCGGATCGCGAATCGATCCTGAGCGGCGTGAACACTCGCGAGCTGGTGCGCCGCACCTGGAAGATCATCTGGTATTCCCTCTCCGTACAGCTCGCGACAAGACCTGTCCAGCCGGGCAAGGTGTGCGGCGAGACGAATGATCTTCCCGCGTCTGACGAGGATCGATTCGAACACCCCCGATGCCAACAGGTCCTCCTCGGGCGCCGCCGGCTCGTCGACCAGTTCCTGATCGAAGACCGATCCAGCCGCGGCAACCAGCGGTGCAGCCTTCTGCAGGCATTCATACCACTCGCGGATCGGCACGCTGTCGACCGTGATGCCACCGCCTACACCGAGCTCCACGCGGCCATCCTGGAGTTCGAAGGTCCGGATGACCACATTGAAGTCGGCACCAGCAAGCGGGCTGACTAAGCCGATGCTGCCCGTGTATGCGCCACGCGATTCGGCCTCGAGCTCGGCGATCCCTTGCTGGGCGGAGATCTTGGGTGCACCCGTCACCGATCCGGGTGGAAAGGCTGCAGTGAGCACCTGTGCTGTTGTGGTATCCGGGGGCAGCTCGCCGCGAATGGCAGACACCAAATGCCAGACACCAGGATGCGGCTGAAGGGCCAACAGCTCCTGAACCGCAACCGTGCCGGGGAGACAAACCCGGGACAGGTCGTTGCGCATCAGGTCGACGATCATGATGTTCTCGGCCGCATCTTTGGCGGAGGCACGGAGCGCGGCAGCGCCGTGTTCGCCCTCGCGGGGAGCCGTGCCCTTGATCGGAGCGGTCAATACGGTGCGGTCTCTTATCCGCAGGAAGAGCTCGGGGCTGAAGCTGGTGATCATGCGTGGCGAACCGTGGCTCGGCGGGCCAGTGATCAGACCACCGAAGGCTGGCTGCAACTGTTCGCACAGGTGCCCGAACACGACTGGTGCGCTGCTGGCAACATCCGCGTGCAGTCGAATGCAGAGGTTCAGCTGGTAGAAGCGGCCGTGGTCGATCCTGTTGATCACCTCTTCCACGCCGGCAAGATAGCCATCTCGAGCGGACTCAGCATCCGTCAAGACGCCGAAGGGTCCGATCTGCAGTGTTCTGATCGGTGCAGCTGGCGCGGCTTTCAATATCGCCGTCCAGTGCTGCAGCGCTGCCGAGTTCTCCGGTTCACGACCGCTGAGACCCAGGGACTCAAAGGACCACCCATCGCTCCGCTGCCATCGCAGCAAGGAGTCGTAGAAGGCCAAGGTCGTAGTCTTGGGGTCATATCCGAAGCAGCTGAGCCACCCGCCACCAACGATGCTGGATCCCACCTCAGCTCCGGATTGGCCAAGTCCGGGTTGCTCGTCCAGATAGCCGAACCCGTCGGACGCATCGACAGGCTCCTCTACCCGCAACGGGCGGCGAAAGATCAACAGCCCACCGCCGAACCAGTTGCCCCACAACGCACCGGGACGGTCGTCCTCACCAAGCTCAGCGATCACCGCAGCGGGCGATGTGTTGGAGAGCAATGGGAGCCGATAGGGGCGTGCTGTCATCGCGCCTGGCTCCATCGGATGGGGCACTCAGCGTCCTACGGGTCTTTGGCGAGGCTGGCCACGATCCGGTCGCCACTTCCACCCAGCCCCAGAAGTTCGCTCAACTCGGCAAACAACTCAGGTTTGGCTGGTGCCGTAGGACAGACAAGATCATCGAAGGTAACTTCAAGATCAAGATCACGGACCACCGCGACCACAGCGGGCGCAACCGCCAGATAATCAATCGCCGCTGAAAGCTTGGCCGACACCGCGCCGCTGATCTTGGGTTTCGGTCCACTGGCCGCAGCCAGAATTCCCTCAAGATCGTGGTAGGACTTGAGCAGGCTGGCGGCGGTCTTGTCTCCAATCCCAGAAACGCCGGGCAGGCCATCAGAGGCATCGCCTCGCATAGTGGCGTAGTCGACGTACGCTGCCGCCGGTATGCCATACCGCGCCTGAATCCAGGTGTCATCGACGACCTCATGATTGCCGACACCTCGGGCGATGTAGAGCACCCGGACCTGACGTTCATCGTCGACGAGCTGGAAGAGGTCACGATCACCAGTGACGACGTCGACAGGCATAGGTGCCGTGCTAGCCAGCGTCCCGATCACATCATCGGCCTCGTAGCCGTCCTTGCCGACCACGGCGATGCCCAGCGAATCGAGTACAGCCAAGATCAACGGGACTTGCGCCGCCAGCCCTTCAGGAACACCCTCGGCTGCGGTATTTCCAGAGCTTGCCATCTCGGCTACAACAGCGTCACCTGACTTGGCGACTCGATGAGCCTTGTAGGAAGGAATCAGATCCACTCGCCAGCGCGGTCGCCAGTCGTTGTCCCAACAGCACGCCAGATGGGAGGGCGAGTAGCTATCGAGCAACCGGCTGATGAAGTCGAGTAGTCCGCGGAGTGCGTTCACCGGCGTGCCGTCTGGGCCACGAATTGAATCAGGTACGCCATAAAAGGCGCGAAAGTACAACGAAGCCGTGTCCAAAAGCATAATTTTGCGTGAGCGCACATGCGAATCCTGGCACGATAGCCCCCATGGAGAAGCTCGACCGTCGTATTCTCTCGCTGCTCGCGCGCGACGGCCGGATGTCCTACACAGACATCGGCAAGGAGACGGGCCTGTCCACTTCTGCTGCCCAGCAACGGGTTCGGCGCCTCGAGCAGCGTGGCGTTATCAAGGGCTATACCGCCATCCTCGACTCTGCTGAGTTAGGTCTGATGGTTACGGCCTTCGTCGCGATCAAGCCCTTTGATCCAAGCCAGCCAGATGACGCGCCGGAGCGTTTGCAGCACATCGAAGAGATTGTTTCGTGCTATTCCGTTGCCGGAGAAGCCAATTATCTGCTGAAGGTTCAGACCCCCACGATGGCACACCTGGAATCAACACTGGGTCGGATCCGAACAGCGGCTAAGGTGACGACGGACACCACGACGGTCCTTTCGATTCCCTTCGAGGACCGCCCACACATCTGACCGAACCCCTTCATCTCGGACTAGCACGTGATCTTCGTTGGGGGGCGCATCTACGCTCCTGATCACCAAGGAGCGACTGCTGTGGTGACCAACGGAAGTTCCATCAGCTTCGTCGGCAACGATGAGCCGGCCCGACGCGCAGCGCCAGGGGACACTGAAGTTGATCTTCGTGGGCGGCTGCTTACGCCCGCATTTGTCGATGCGCATGCGCATCTCATCCAGACTGGCCAAGTCATGGCGGGCCTTGGTCTGCACGATGTGAGAAGTCGCGATGACGTGGTTGAACGGGTCGCAGCCTACGCCCGACATCATCCGGATGCGCATGTCATCATCGGCCACGGCTGGGACGAACGCGCGTGGCCCGAACCGTTGCCCCCGACCCGAACCGAGCTCGACCGAGCCGCTGGTGGTGTAGCGGTCTACCTGGCCAGAGTCGACGTCCACTCCGCGGTCGTCTCATCTACCCTTCTTGATCAACTTCCGGGTGTCTCAGAGGCAATCGGATACCGCGCGGACGGTCTGCTCACTCGCGAGGCACACCATCTCTGCCGCGGCAGCCTAGGCCGATTGTTTACCGATCAACAGCGTCGATCCGCTGCGCGCACGGCGCTCCGAGCAGCCACGGCCCAGGGTGTGACTACGGTGCACGACCTGGGTGGACCTCACCTTGGACCCATCGAGGACCTGACTCGCGTCCGAGAGGTGGGGACCGAGCTGGGCGTTGGGGTGGTGAGCTACTGGGGCGAGCTCGCCACTGAGCCGACCATCGAGTGGGCGCAGCACGCTGGAGTGGCAGGGCTAGCGGGTGATCTCTGCATCGACGG
>DATEWO010000418.1:0-6693 GCA_035257925.1 Propionibacteriaceae bacterium
TGGCGCGGTTCGCCGAGACGGCGGTGCGATATGCCGATATGCGACTGGCCGAGGATCACGCCGCTGCAGAGCAACAAGGACTGGGCAAACCGGGTCGGGCAAAGCCGGCAGAGTTTGTGACCGACGAGCTGGCGCTGATGCTACGCGACCAGCCCTACCAGATGCGATGCCTGCTCGCCCGATCCCGCCGACTGATCAACGACCTGCCCACAGTTTGGGAAGCCTTCCGACGTGGTGATCTCGACTTTGAGCAGATCCGGGTGATCGACCGGGTCGCACGCCGGGTCACCGAAGCCGCCACCCTAGCCACCATTGACGACCAGGTCATCGACGCCGCCCAGACCCGCTCCCCCAAGCAGCTCCACATCTGGTTGCTCCGGCTTGTGGTGCGCCTGGAGCCGCTCGCTTTTGAACAGCGGCACCGCCGCGCCTTGGCCGAACGCCGGGTGACCGTAGTGCAAGGCGTCGACGGCATGGGCTATGTCACCGGCGAAGTCTCCGCTGCCGACGCCGCCGCCATCGACGGCATGCTCGCCACCGCCGCCCGCAGCCTCGGCGCGGAGGATCCCCGCACCGATCAGCAACGACGCTCCGACCTGTTCGCCGATTTGCTGCTCGGCCGGCTCGCCTTCGACGACGACACGACCGAGGAGATCTCCGACGACTCGGAGTGGCTGGAAGTCGAAGACATCGACCCCGACACCGGTGAGCTACTCGGCACCCACCTGCAACACATTGACGCCGACGGGGAACCCATCGCAGAGCCGGCCGATGCCGTCACCCATCGTCCACTCGATGCCATAACACATCGCCCACCCAGTCAAGGGCCCAAGTTGGTGAAGCGGCCGCAGCAGCTTCGGATTGGCGTGGTCGTCCCGCTGTCCAGCCTGCTCAGCGCCACCGAGGCACCGGCCGGACTGGCCGACCGATCCGGGTGGATACCAGGGGAGGTGCTCCGAGAACAGATCACCGAAGCGATTGAATCGAACGGTCGCGATGGGGTGCTATTCACCCGGCTCCTCACCGATGATGGGGGCCGTTTGCTCGATACCACCGAACTCGGCCGCTATCCCTCATCCCGGTTGGCCCAAGCGATCAAGATTCGAGCCGGAACCTGCCGCTTCCCGACCTGCACCGTACCCGCAGACCGCTGCGACCTTGATCATCACGAGCCATTTCCCCACGGCGCCACCACTGGAACCAATATGGATCCGTTCTGCCGAAGACACCACCGAGGTAAAACCTTCGCCTGGCTAGCATGCATCCGAGACGACAACAGCGTCGACTGGACCATGCCCGACGCCGAACACTACCGATGCATCGACGATCCATTGCCGACAGGAATGGCTGCCTGACAACTCAGGCGTTCTGCGGGAAGCCCAGGTTCAGACCGCCGTGGCTCGGATCCAGCCAGCGTGAGGTGATCACTTTGCCGCGGGTGAAAAAGTGCAGCCCGTCGACGCCGTGAGCGTGGGTGTCGCCGAATAACGAGTTCTTCCAGCCACCGAAGGAGTAGTACGCCATCGGTACCGGAACAGGCACGTTGACGCCGATCATGCCGACCTTGACCTCGTACTGGAACTGCCGAGCGGCGCCCCCATCGTTAGTGAAGATCGCGGTCCCGTTCCCGTACGGGTTGTCGTTGATCAGCTTCACGCCTTCCTCGTAGCTGTCGACCCGGACCACCGACAGCACCGGTCCGAAGATCTCGTCGGTGTAGATGCTCATATCGGTCGTCACATGATCGAACAACGTCGGCCCAACAAAGAACCCTTCGCCATCGGCGTCAACATTCGGCTGGCGTCCGTCCACGACCAGCTCCGCGCCGGCCGCCTCGCCGGCATCGATATAACCCGACACCCGCTCTTGAGCCTGCGCGGTCACCAGCGGTCCCATGTCGCAGCCCCTCGTGCCGTCACCGGTCCGCAGCCCGACGGTACGCTCCTTGATCTTGGCCACCAGTTCGTCACCGATGTCGCCGACCGCCAGCACCGCGGAGATCGCCATGCAGCGCTCCCCCGCCGAGCCGTAGCCGGCATTCACAGCCTGGTCCGCGGCAAGATCGAGATCGGCATCCGGCAGTACCAGCATGTGGTTCTTGGCGCCGCCAAGAGCCTGTACGCGCTTGCCGTGCGTCGTCCCGGTCTCATAGACATACCTGGCGATCGGGGTTGACCCGACAAAGGAGATCGACTGCACGTCAGGATGCGTCAGCAGTCCGTCCACCGCCACCTTGTCACCGTTCAGCACGTTGAAGACACCATCGGGAAGCCCAGCCTCCTTCCACAGCTCGGCGACCCAGAGCGCGGCCGTCGGCACCTTTTCGCTCGGCTTCAGTACCACGGTATTTCCGGCGGCGATGGCGATCGGGAAGAACCACATCGGCACCATGGCTGGAAAGTTGAACGGGGAGATGATGCCGACGACGCCCAGCGGCTGCCGCGTGGAATGCACATCGACCTTGGTGGACGCATTCTCAGTGAAGCCACCCTTGATCAAATGCGGGATACCGCAGGCGAACTCGACGACCTCCTGACCGCGGGAGACCTCACCGAGGGCGTCAGAGAGAACCTTGCCGTGCTCGGAAGTGATGATCGCGGCCAGCTCCTTCTTCCGGGCGTTCAGCAGCTCCCGGAAAGCGAAGAGGATCTGGGTACGCCTGGTCAGGGACATGTCCCGCCATTTTGGAAAAGCGGCCGCGGCCGCGGCGACGACTTCGTTGACGTCATCCTCTGATGCCAGCGCGAGCTGCGCGGTCACCTCGCCAGTGGCGGGGTTGGTCACATCGGAGAAGCGCCCGCTGGTGCCCTCGAAGATCTCACCGGACTTCCAGTGATGAAGCGTCGTTGCCATGATCTGTTCCTATCTGAAGATGCTGGTGGAGTGCTGTTGGATGATCAAGATGGGCTCGTGATCTTGCTGGATCGGACTCGCTGTACGGCATCGGTGCCGAAGTGCTTGCCGACCAGTGCGAGTGCCTTGTCCCGCTGGCGCTCCGATACCCCACGGGCGTCTTCTTCCCACCCGAAAACGCAGCTGCTGATGACGCCGTCGAACTCAACGGCTGCAAGCGCGGCGAAGACTGCGTCGTAGTCGACCTCGCCCATGCCCATCTCCATGTGCTGGTGCACCCGGGCAGCATTGCCTGGCGGGTTGGAGATATAGCGCAGTCCGTTCGAGGTCAGGTGGTTCCAGGCGTCAGCCAGGTGGACGTAGCGGACCTTGTCGCCGGCGACCTCGATGATCGTGGCTGGATCATGGCCTTGATGAAACGCGTGCGGAGTGCAATACAGGAAACCGATCCAGTCCTTGTTGAGACCACGGATCATGTTCACAGCCTCCAGGCCGTCCTCGATGAAATCATCGGGGTGTGGCTCGATGATCAGCTGCACACCCTCTCGCTCGAAGATCGGCAACAGTTCGTCCATCGACTTCAGAAACTGAGCCTCAGCGGTCTCTGGCGCCTCAGGTCTGCCGTTGAACTCCGAGTTGATCACATCGACCCCAAGATCGACAGTGATCTGGATGACGCGCTTCCAGGCGCGTACGGCAGCTTGGCGCTGGTCCTCGTCGGTACCTGACCAGCGGAGCACCGGCAGCACCGATGCAATACCGACGCCGGCGTCACTAGCGATCTTCTTGAGTCTCTTGACGCCGGCGTCGTGGATCCGCGGGTACTTGAAGAAAGGCACGAAATCAGCCTTGGGCGAGAGCTCCATCCAGTCGTAGCCGAGGCCGGCCACGATGTCGGGCAGCTGGTAGACCGAGCTGCTCGAGTAAAACATCTGGGGGTCGAGGGCGAGCTTCACGGCCACGCCCCTTCCAGATCGGGCGCCTGAATACCGGCGTGCGGTTCATCGGGCTCGATCGCTGCAACGGTAGAGCCGCCTGCCAGATGGATATGGAACTTCACACCACTTCGCAGTGAAAGAACGCCCGCTTCACAAACCGCAACGGCGGCATACCCATCCCAGGCACTTGCACCATCGATGGTTCCGGCCTTGGCCGCATCCAGCCACCGTTGCAGCTCGATGTCGTACGCCGGACCGAAACGTTCCACGAAGCTCGGCGTGAGAGCGCCGCCCCACCGGCCATCAGGGGACTTGACCTGCAGGTTCTGGTCCAAGCCGATCAAAGCGCTGCCCTTTTCACCTACCACCTCGGTCCGCACCTCGTACGCCACACCGGTCCTCACGAAGATCTCATCGGTGACAATCGCGCCCGACTCGGTCTCGAAGATCACCAGCATCGGATCGTGCGTTCCATGTGGCGCGCTGCTGGTGGCAGCTCCCTTGATCACTTCGACACTGGTGAGCTCCTGTCCCAGCAGGAACCGAACTGAATCGACTTCGTGCACCACGGAGTCCCTGATCATGTACTCCGAGGTGAAATGATCACCGACTGCTGGGTTGCGATGGGCGCAATGCACGATCAACGGATTGCCGAGCCTGCCGTCAGCGATCAGACTCCGCAGTGCGACGTACTCGGGATCGAAGCGGCGCATGAAGCCGACCTGGATGAGCTGCTTGCCGAGCGCTTCTTCCTTCTGCACGATCGCGTAGGCAGAGGCGATGTCTGTGGTGAGCGGTTTCTCGCACAGCACCGGGATGCCCCGATCCAGGCATGCACTGAGCTGTTCCGCGTGGGCGGCACCGGGGCTGGCAATGAGCACCGCATCCACCTCGGGATCATTGATGGCCGCAATCGGATCCGCCTCCACGCGCGCCCCAACCTTCCCTGCCACCTCGGACGCCTTGTCTGCGAGAAAGTCATTGACGACGGTGACCCTCGCTCCGCGCACCCGCTTGCTCAGCGCGTCCACATGGAAGGCGCCCATCATGCCCACGCCGAGAACGGCGACTCTTAGCTCGTCACTCATTGCTGTCTCCCAAACTCGATGGTCGCGCTGCTGCAGGAACTGAGATAGGCCTTCGTGCGCATAGCGATGGGCAGCGGCATTTCTGGCGGGCATGGATAGAGGTCGTGCTCGATGATGCCGTCAATGTCGCGGTCCAGTCCCGCCACCGCCTCGAGCAGTGGCGGCATTTCCGGCAGGCCGAGGGGTGGCTCGATCATGGCGCCCATCCGCACGGCTTCGGGGAAGGAGAGATCCTTGTCCAGCACCTGGGCGACGACCAGAGGATTCACCTGCTTGAGGTGCAGGTAGCCGATTCGATCGGGATACTTCTCGATCAGCTCCAGGCAGTCGCCGCCATAGTAGGCAATGTGCCCGGTGTCGAAACAGAGGTTTACCCACTCGGGATTGGTGGACTCCAGGAGCCTCTCGATATCGGGCTGATAGCCAACATGACTGTCGGCGTGCGAGTGAAACTGCACATGCAGCCCGTACTCCTCAATGATCCTCCGACCGAGCTCATCCAAGCCGGTCGTCAGTTGTTTCCACTGCTCAAAGGTGAGTTCACGGTCTTCTAGCGGCTCGCCAGTCTGGTGGTGCCGCCAAACATCGGGAATCACGACGATGTGCTTGCCGCCCACCGCTTGGGTAAGTGCCGCTACGTCGGTCACCTGCTTCCACACCGCGTCCCATGAATCGGGGCGGTGCAGGTGCTCGAAGACGGTGCCCGCCAGGACCCCGAGCCTGTGCGCCTCAAGTTGCTCCGATAACTCCGCCGGATCCGACGACAGGTAGCCGTAGGGACCAAGCTCGATCCACTCATACCCGGCCTCAGCGACCTCGCTGAGGAACACCTCTGGAGTCACTTGCTCGGGATCGCTGGAGAACCATACTCCCCACGAGTCCGGTGCGGTACCGATCGTGATCTTGAATGACACGTACTCTCCTTACAGGTACAGCTTCTGGGTGGCCTTGTGCTCGTTGTAGGTCTTGCGTGCCTGTTGGGTTGACTCGAGGGTGGACGTGGCGCTGACCGGGACGTCCCACCACGACTCCGAGTCAGGAGCGCCGATCAGTGGGTCGGTCTCGACATGGATCACGATGCTGTGATCCGTCGCCTTGGCGGCCTTGATCGCTTCTGCTAATTCGCCAGCCGTCGTCGTCTTGATCACCTCAGCACCGAGACTCGCGGCATTGGAAGCCAGATCGACGGGAAGCTTGTCACCATCCAGCCGACCGGTCTCTGAACGGCGATAGCGGTATCGGGTTCCGAATCGCTGGGAGCCTAGCGACTCGGAGAGGGAACCGATCGAGGCAAAGCCGTGATTCTGCACGAGGACCGTGATGATCTTGATGCCCTCTTGGACTGCCGTGACGAGCTCTGTCGCCATCATCAGATATGAGCCGTCGCCAACCATGACAAAAACGTCGCGGTCCGGACAGGCAAGTCGAACGCCAAGGCCACCGGCGATCTCGTAGCCCATGCAGGAGTAGCCGTATTCGACGTGGTAGCCCTTCGGATCCCGGGTGCGCCACAACTTGTGCAGGTCGCCAGGCATCGAGCCAGCCGCGCAGACCACAACGTCACGGGGATCGGACAGCTCGTTCACCATCCCGATCACCTCGTTCTGGGTGAGCAGTCCGTCAGCTCCAGCATTGGGAGTCGCAGGCAGGTAGACCTTCTCGACGGTTTCCTCCCAGGCAGCGTTCAACTCGGTGTACTTCTCGACATAACTTCGGTCGACTTGATAGCCATCAAGCAGCGGCAGTAAGGCGTTGAGCGTCTCCCGGGCATCGGCCTGGACCGCGAGACCGGCCTGCTTGATCGCATCCAGTCC
>DATEWO010000419.1:0-5292 GCA_035257925.1 Propionibacteriaceae bacterium
ACCTGGCGGCTCGCGAGCCTGAGCCGGTCGACGCATTCGGCCACCAGTGGCCGGCCAATCTCCGGTCGGGTCAGCTCTTGCTCTTGATCATCCGCCGCCTCCGGCTTGGCCAGACCGTTGAACGTGGGCAGCAGCAGCGGTTGTGGCCCGCCGGCGTCTGCGTCCAGCACCGGTGCCACCGCGCCGGCCACCGACCCAGAGACGTAGCCGGAGCGAAAGCGGCGGTAGACGGAGGTGTCCACCTTGAGATAGCCGTAGCCGGGAATGGCCGGCAGGTGGAACGCGTCTGGAGTGTCGAGCACAACCGAGCTCTCTGACTCGGAGAAGGTGCGTAGGCCGATGCGATACGACAGGTAGCTGTCCAGACCACGCAGCTTGCCGGCCTCGATGCGCTGGCTCGACAACAGCAGATGTACACCAATGGACCGACCGATCCGACCGATGGTGATCAACAGATCGACGAAGTCAGGCTCGGCAGTCAGCAGCTCGCCGAACTCGTCGATGACGATCAGTAGGTGTGGCAACGGTCGGAGCTCGGGGCGCTGGATGCGCAGTTCGCGGTAGTGGCTGATCGACGGGACCGAGCCGGCGTCGCGGAGCAGCTCCTGCCGGCGTACCACCTCACCATTGATACTGGCGCGGGCGCGTTCGGTCAGCTGCGGATCGTCGGCCAGGTTGTCGATGATGCCTGCGACATGTGGCAGTCCGCTGAACGGCGCGAAGGCGGCACCGCCCTTGTAGTCGACGAGCACCATGCTGAGGTCCTCAGGTGGGTGCGAGAGCGCCAGTGCGGTGATCAAGGTACGCAGCATCTCGCTCTTGCCCGAGCCGGTGGCGCCGATGCAGATGCCGTGTGGGCCCATGCCCAGCTGGGCGGATTCCTTCAGATCAAGCAGAATCGGCGCCCCGAAGTCATCCAGCCCGATCGGCACCCGGAGGAAGTCCCGTGGCGAACGAGGCTGCCACATCGTGTCTGGGGTGATCATGGCGACGTCCGGGATGCCGAGCAGCTCGGTAATCCCGATGTCCTGGGCGGTGTCGACCTCGTCCTGCCGCGACACGCTCAGCCGGAGCGGCGTGAGGGTCCGCGCGATGGCTTCGAAGAGCGTGGCAGGCGTCGCGTCTAGGGTGGCGCGCTGGACTGCTTCGGCATGATCATCTTCCTCGAGCCGGGTGTCGGTGATCTGTGCTTCGGATTCATCGATCATGATCCGCACGGTGACATCGGATGGCTCATGCAGCCGATCGCTGAGCAGGTGGACGGTAGTCACGGAAAGATCGCGCAGGGTGAGTTCCGCATCGGGCACCGGCAGTGTGGACGCCACCTGACCGTAGTCGTCGACGAAGATCACCAGCCGGGAGCTTTCATTGCCAGGCAAGCGGAACCCGCTGCGCTTCGCACTGGCCACCACTTGCACCCGATCAGCCAGATCCTGTCCCAGCACCTTGGCCAGACCAGCCGCCGACCCGGCAATGCGGCGCGCGGGCACCGGTCCGTCGTAGAGCTCCGGATCGATGACGTGCGGCAGCAGGTCGAGGCCGGTCCAGTCGGCGGCGGCCTCACGGGGAAAAGCGGCCGCAATCCGAACGTCGTCCGGCGCATGCAGCGCAGCCAGCTGCACGATCATCGAGCGGGCAGCGCAGAGCACGCTCTTCCGATCACCGATGATGGCGACCTGACCGGCCCTGTCGAGGTTCACAGTGACAGGCATGCCACGCACGACACGGTAGTGGGCGACTACCGAGTTCACCTCGTTGATCATGATCGGGTCGTAGGGCTGTACTGGGTTCTGCTCCTCGGGGACCGCAAGGGAGAACATGGTGCGGTCGCCGACGCCGAGTCGTACCCGACAGAAGTCGGAATGGTGACGGCGTCGCTCCCAGAGCCGAGCCGGGTCACGAACCAACTCCAGCAGAGCCTCGGGCTGCGGATCCAGCAGCGCAGCGGCTGCGCGCACTTCACGGCCCCTGACCCGCATCCGGGCTCGCAATTTCTCCAGAAAGTCCAGATAGTGCTCCCGCTGGGTACGTCGGTTCCGGGTCGCGGAGCCCCGATGGCTCAGCGCCATCGCCAAACCGCCGATCAGCGCCACTACCAGCAGCAGCCCGCCGACGACCAGGAACACCGGATTGCTGTTGCGCAACACCACGATCATGATCACCGATGACAGGGCGCCGATGACCGGGAGGAAGCTCTGGATCGGCAAGCTACTGACATGGCCGTCGCTGTTCGTCGGCGGAGCAGCGACGGTCTCGGCTGCATCCGGCTTGATCGGGCGCGTGATTCGAGTGGGCCGATGGACAAGTCGCAGGGTCAAGGCTGTTCACCCCCTGCCACCGGCGCTGGCTGGCTCTGCTTAGGCAGAGGAGCGACCAGCCGCCGGTAGTCCGGCCGTACCGCCTCAGCCATCAGAGCCGTGCATAGACGGGTGTACGCCAGCCTGGTCCGGGTCGGCAATCGGCGGCTCCCGACCGGCCGTTCCGCGGCCCGCAGTGGGTCGTACGGGATGGTCAGCACCGGCACCTGAAGCTGGCTGCGAAGCAGCTGCGGCGTACGCTCCGCGGTCCGGCCGACGTCGACCAGCGCAAGTACCACCTGAGGTTGGTCCTCCACTTCCAAGAGGGCCGGAATCAGTGCCGCCGCCTCCTCGGCCGGGTAGCGGTCGGCCCGGGTCACCAGACACACCACATGGCTCGCCCGCGCGACCTGCCGCAGGTCGACCTGGCGATGGCGGACGCCCCAGTCAGTGATCACCAGATCGTAGAAGCGGGCGATGGGCGTTACCTGCTCGAACCAGGTGCCGGCGCTGGTGGCGAGATGATCGCGGGCCAGGTCGAGAGCGATCAGACCAGTCCCGGTCACCGGCAACCCGGCGCGGGCATCGGCCGCACTGCTCGGATGAGCCCTGCTCAGTGCATTGCGCGCTTCGCGCGCTGCGGCTCGCGCTCGGAATCCGCCTACTTCGTCGTCGCTCGCAGACGGAAAAGCATCGTCCGCTCGCTCCTCCTCAGCACGGCGGCGTGCGATCCGTGGATAGTCGGAGGCGCCGGCTGCCGCCGAACGGGTCAGTCCGGCGTACCAGAGCAGGTTCGTTTCGCCTGCAGAGGCATTGACCGCGAGCACCATTCCGGTACGCCGGCGGGCCAGCATGCTGGCGACGTAGCCAGCGGTGGAGGACGCACCACTGCCACCCCGGAGCTGGACAAATCCGATCCGGCGGCACAGCGCCAACGGCGACCGGAGCAACGAGTCGCTGGCGGTGAGCTCATGGGTGATCCCGCTGGCACTGCCCAGCAGCCCCGAGGTGATCATGGATACAGCAGCTCCGGCGGTCATCATCTAGAACGCCCTCAACAGATCACTGAAGATGCCGAACATCCCTAACAACAAGGGAATCAAAGCGATGACCGCTAGCGCCTCAACGACATTGCCGACCCGCCGCAGGAAGGCGCGCTGATGCGCCGCGGGCCGGGCCAGCACCATGATCACCACCAGCCCCGCAATGCCCGCCAGGATTCCAGCCACCAGCGGCTCGCCGAGCCGGGGCTGCCCGATGAGGCCGCCCAGCAGACCGGCGAGCACCGCAAACCAGAGGGCCATCTGCTGCACAGCAAGCGGAAACGCGCGGGTGCGCAATGCGCTCACCATGATCACCACCAGGCCGACACAAACCGCCCAAAGATCTCCAGAAGCCATCAGCAGGGCCCCAGTCACAGCGATCGGGATGGCAACGGCGAAGGTGACCCAGCTGAGCACCCGATACGCGTCGTTGACCGTCAGTGAGACGTCGTCACGGCGACGTGGATGCCCCTCGACGACCTGATCGTCCAGACCGGTGAGCCCGGAAGCGACGAGTGCCAGCCGGGGCAAGACGCCGCATACGACAACCGATACCGCGGCTGTCAGCGCCGCTGCCGCCTCAGATCGCGAGCCCAGCAGCACCATGATCAACGGCAGCATGGAGAGCGGTATGCCTACCAGGCTGCCGAACCACGCCGGCCGGGAACGCAGCCCCTGTCCGTAGCCGAGACCGAGACAGATCCAACCGAGCGCAGCAAACCCCAGAATTGCAGCTGAGAGCCGCATCGGAAGGGAAAGACCCAGTGTCGAGCTGAACGTCCAGACCGCTGCGGCGGCCACCCCGAGCGCCGCTGAGCTGAGTGCCACGCAGATCCAGCGCATCGAGAGGCGGCCGACGATCGCGGCACCCAGTGACAACAGCAAGACAGCGAGGACAAGTGGGAGCGGCCCAGCGGATAGCTGACCAACAAGCGCGCACCCGAGCACGCCGATGGCGATAGCGCCAGTGAGTTCGCGGGTGAATGTCGACCAGAGTCCTGACCGGTCACGCAGTGTCTCGCCAAGGACGTCGGTGACATCCGCCACTTCTGGCGGCGGTGGAGCATCGTCGGACCGTACCAAACGCAGCAGCTCGCCATCGGAAACTTGTTGGTCGGCGATCGTCAGGGCCACGTCCAGTTGTTCCCCGGTGGGGCGGACCAGTGTCAGGGGCCTGACGACCGAGCCGGTCGGCTCATCCAGGAGATCCATCAGTCGCGGCATCAAACCGGCCACGGCTTCATCGTTCGGCACCACAAGATCAGCCTTGCGAGCCGATCCGATCACCGTAAGCCGGGTGAACTCCGTCATTGTTTTCCCGCTAGCCGATCACCGGGCGTGCGACGACGTCCAGTACCGAGAGGCGGAGCGGATCGAGGGCATCGTCGGGCCGTGACGCCCCCACGCCAACCACGCCGCTTCGCTGCAGCCGGTCAAACCCGTCCTGCGCCGTCACCGCCCACGCGGTCGGCTCGGTTTCAGTACCCCGCCACACCTTGGCCCGGATCACGGTCGGGTTGACGCCGAAGACCTGCATCCTGATCTTGATTTCCTCACCTTTCTGGTAGCTGCCGATCAAGCTGACCGTGTTGGACAGCGGCACGGTTTCGCCGGCCTGCCTGGAGGCAAGGGTTACCGAGAGATCTCGCCCAGTGGTGAGCTTAAGGACGGCACGATAGTCATCTGCCTTCACTTTCCTGCCCAGAACCAGCAACGTTGAGTCCAGCTCGGACATCTCCACGGTTGCCATCAGGTCAGCGGTTTCCCGGCTCGTGCCGTTCAGAAAAGCACTCCGAGACGCAGCGGGCGACACATCCATGATCCCGGCGCCGCGGCGTACGGCGTAATCGGACGAGCTGCCCCTGGTGGTCCAGCGGCCGCCAACCTCGGCCGAGCCCCACCCCCGCTTGCTGCTGCGGTCGAAGTAGTCAGCCAGGTACGGCTGATCACTG
>DATEWO010000420.1:0-3434 GCA_035257925.1 Propionibacteriaceae bacterium
TCATGACCAGGACAGCGGCTACGGCGATTGCGATGAGCCACCGCACCCAATCAATGCCCGGGCTGCCGTCGCCTCCGAAGGCGGTGTAGATGAACCAGCCGATCAAGACCCCACCGATGCCGCAGATGATGGTCAGCCAGATCGGGATGTTGTCTCGGTTGCCAGGAGCGACGAACTTGCCCAGCAGGCCGATGATGATACCGGCGATGATGACACCGATAATCTCCACTGTTCCTCCTTGAACGGGATGGATGGTTCTGGCGCGAAGCGAGTGCCATAGGTTGGCCTGTTCCCGCTCCATCGATACTTAACCACCCGAAGGGCGGATACATTACACCCCTAGGTAGGTTAAAGTCCTGTTATGGAAGCTGCGGTGCAAACACCACTGACCATCGCACTCGTCAACGACTACGACATCGTGGTGATGGGCATCGCACACATCCTCGACCAATACCAAGATCGCGTAGTGATCGCGGAACTGGACACCAACGTTGCAGTGTCGGATCTGGTCGACATTGTGTTGTATGACTGTTTCGCACAACCCGAATCCGATCATGATGAGATCAGTGTGTTGGTCGAAAATCCGCGTGCCCGCCGGGTTGCGGTCTATACCTGGAACTTCCACCCGGACCTGATCCACAGTGCCTGCCGGCAGGGTGTCCACGGCTATTTGTCCAAGGCGTTACCGGCGCGGGAGCTGGTTGCTGCTTTGGAGGCAATCCACGGCGGTGACATGGTGATCAGTGATCCACCGTTTCGGGCCCGCAGCAGCCCCGGATTGAACTGGCCGGGGCGAAGTGAGGGACTCACCGATCGGGAATCGGAGATCTTGGCGCTGATCACTCAAGGTCACAGCAACGCTGAGGTGGCAAAGCTGACCCATCTCAGCCCGAACACGGTGAAGTCCTACATCCGAACCATCTACCGCAAGATCGATGTCACCAGCCGCACCCAAGCGGTCCTGTGGGGCGTCCACCACGGCTTCACACCCGACCATCACCGCATCGAACACTGGCGCGGAGGGCCCTGACCGGGCTACGACGCGAGGTACTGGTGCCCGGCTCTGGGTACGCACAGTGAGCGTTCAACCCGAGTGCACCCGAATAGAGATCCCGAGTCACCCGAATAGAGATAAAGAACTGGAGTTCAATGCCCAGCAAACAGGTGGTATCCGATGAGATTCTCGCTCGGGCCCTCGGCATGTACGCAGGCATGGTCGGCCGGGTGCTCAACAACCCGCGACGCTGGCTTGGGGTCGACGAGGAGCCGCCCCTCAATGCCGGCATCCCAGCCCGAGTCCTCGATGCTGTCCGTGACCGGGCCCTCGGCGATGTCACTCCCGCCTCGCCGCACTGGGCCGCGCAGCCGGAGTCGAAGCGTGTTGATTGGTGGATTAGGCGGTTAGCGGTGGGCGCGGCACTGGCTGCCGCGGCGCCCCGGTTCGCGGGTGCACTCGCTGACCGCGTCCCGCTGCAAGCGGCGCTCGGGGCTTCGGCAGCCGGGCTTGCCGTCTGTGCGGTCGCCCGGGAACGTGGCAAAGGCGCCCCGGCCGATTGGGTTCCGCTGCTCGCGAAGGTGATCTTCGACCGTGATCTGGCCGCCGGCATAGCGGCCCCGGTGCCCGACGCAGCCGAGTCCGAAGACCAGCTAGAGGCCGCGGCCAGAGACACCAGCGAACCGCCCAGCAGCATGGCCGTCCTGGCGGAAGGTGCGCAGCGGGTGGTCCGTACGCTGTGGCGCCTCGCCCGAAATTTCCTGGATCTTCAGGAGTTGTTCGATGAACGCCCCCGCGGCGGCCTTGTCGCCCGGACGCTGGCCAAGCTGCCCGTCGTCGGCGTCGCCGGCGGGTGGCTCGACGAACGCGGAGCCATCCGTAAGGCAGCTAGACAAACCCAAAGACTGATTGCCTGATGTAAGCAGGCTAGAGTCCCAAGCGACCGCCGGCTCTCCATTGAGGTCGGCTGGCAGCAGGACAAAGAGGCGAGCGCAAGGGTGGATCACATGGCCGGTGTGGATAATCCGATGAAAGCCTGGCAGGAGATGATCGAGCAGTTCCAAAAGGCTGGACTTGGTTCGAATGCGGAGTTCGTGCAGTTGATGTTCACTCCTATGCAGCAACAGTTGGAGCTCCTCCAGAAAGCCGTAGAGACCCAAGCAGAGTTCCAGCGACAGGTCACCGAGCAAGCATTGGCTCCCATGCGGCAGGTCTTGGAGGGCCTGAAGCAAGCCGCCAAGACCACTCGCGCCGCTGGGGAGGCTCTCAAGGAGGCCGGGGACTTGTTAACCCGACAAGCGACTGCGATGGATGAAGCTCTGAGCTTCACCAGCCCGTTCCTCGACGTCACAGCTCCCCAGCACAAAGGATCAGAAAAAGCTAAGTAGCAGTGGCGCTCAGCCTTGCAGGACGTGCCAGATGATCACCGCTCCGCCCACGAAGCAGGCGCCAATCGATATCCACTGGGTGGCCGTCCGAATCCTGCGTCGGGTTTCCGGTCTGAGACCAGAGTGCTTCGGGGCGACAGCTCTTAGCCCGACTGGGACCAATACCGGCGCCGCCACCACAACTACCACCAAAACCAGCAGCAGAGCCCGTACCCACCACGGGGCTGCGACGGTGCCGATGCGCTGGGCGACGCTCAGATAGAGCGGCAGAGTCGTGAAGTTGGTGAGCATGCCGAGCAGCCCGGCTGCGAAGAGCTGGCGACCACCCGTGGGTAGCGCCTCATCTTCGTTGCCGTCCGATGCGCGCGTAGCAGTGCGATGCCGGCGGCTCCGCGCGACTTGCCAGGCACCATACGTGATCAGCACCAGCGCGAGCGTCAGGTCAACGCCGCGGGAGGCTAGGTCAGCGGCGACCAGCTGTGACGTGGCGGCACCCATCAGTCCCATTGTCGGGATGCCCAAGGCGACGAGGCAGAGGACGGCCCCGCCTGCAAACCAGAGGCCCGCGGAGATGCCCGCGGCCTCGACGACGCGTGAGGCGTTGAGAAACAGCACGGGACTCACCGCCGCAATCAGCACCAGCGGCAGGCTGTGTGCCAAGAAGGCCGCGACGGTCACGGGGGCATCGTAGGGGCGCACTGACGATGGCCATACACGAACGCGATGGGTCCGTGTTTGTGGGTCCGGCTTGCCCGGCCCGATCGGGGCTGCAACGGCATGGGGAATGCCGTCGTCGACGACCCGGGCGAGACCAGAGCCGGGTGGTTGTCACCATCATCGGTTTCTCTCGTGCGGCCATGCGGTGGCGGTGGGAGCAGACGAATGGCTCGCCCGGCTGGCCGAGCTCCCAGCCCGACCGAAGTCCTCATGCGACCGTCGGTCGTCAGATCGTGCGAACGCCTAGTTAGGGTCGAACGCATGCCGGCAGGAGTGGTAAGCCACACCACACTGCGCCTGCTGTCGGCCGACCTCGGTCCGGAATCGCCGCTGCC
>DATEWO010000421.1:0-6922 GCA_035257925.1 Propionibacteriaceae bacterium
CCATTGTTCGATCGCCGATTCCCAGTGGCCCGGATCGCCCACCGGATTGCCACTGGCCAGGCTCACTGATCCGATCACCCGATATGAGACGCCCGCTTGCGCCGTCGCCGGGTCACCGGTGTTCCACACGATGGACTTGTCACGCCGAGTGGCGAAGTAGCCCAATGAATCCCATTCGCCGAATGAGCGCAGCAAAGTGCGCACCCGAGCCTCATCGACAGCACTGAGGGTCTGGGTGTCAGCTGGAGGCTTGAAGAGCAGGTACGTGGACGTAAGGATGACCGCCGCACCCATCACGTCCAACAAGATCGTGACCCACAGCGGAGACCGAACCTCGTCGGCGCGGGTCAGGCCAACCTCGCCCAAAAACTTGTCTAAGACGTGGAGAGCCGACGTGGACAGATCCGGTGAGGTGCCGAACGCATTGATCAGCCAGGTACCGAGGATCAAGATCGCCAGGACACCAAGCAGGAAACAGATGATCGCGGCGAGGAGGTTCCGCCGTCCACCGCGGGCCTGGAACTGCGGCCGGGCACGCCAGATGATCACAAGAACAACACTCATGATCACTAGTCCTGCGATCTGCAGCAACGGGCCACCGTTGATGATCGAGAAGATCCGGCCCAGCTGAGGAAGGATGATCCACCAAATGACGAAAATCCACCAGGCGGCCCTGAGGCGGCGGCGCAAGGCAACACCGACCGAGATGAGCAATGCAGCGTAAACCAGATTCGGCACGATCGGGATCGTCAGCATCGAGACGATGTCGTGCCACTGCAAGAAATACCGTCTCAGCGGCGGAATGAAGGTAGCAACCACAACCAGCGCCGCAAACGCGAACATGGCCGTCGCCAGCCAGTCAGGCCAGCGATCATCTCGTAGCGCATGAGTTAGGGCAGTCTTACGCGTAGCCGGCTCGGCTTCGGCCGATGTTTGTTCCGCCGCGGTATGGAGATCAACGGTCATGTGTGCTCGCTCTCCGGCATTCCGGAATTACGGGACAACGGGATGTCGTGTGACGTTCGATATCGGCAAATTCTCTCACGGTTATGAAGTAAGCCTTCGGAGAAAGATGCGGTGACCATTTGGGTTCACCGGCGGCAAGTCCATTTGATGTAGGTCTTTTGGGATTTGGGCACCGACGCGGCCGTCCCTGCGATGTTGATTGTGTGCCGGTGCTGTGTTGATGGCCCGTACCCGGGCGGCGGCCTCGGCTGGGGACAGCTGGAGCCTCCGGGTCAACAACATCGTCACCTTGGAGAAGCAATATTCACCTGCCAGATCGGTGGATTCGGCGTCGGCGATCAAAACGTGGTCGATGAGTGGTAGTCGGTTTCGACTGGTTTCGAAGAGCTGCCAGAAGCTGATCTTCTCCGCAGCGCTGAGGTGGTCCAGAGCGCCGGCTTGGATGGTGTTGATCAATCCGTCGAGTGCGGCGTCGAAGGCGTTCAGGGCCATATCCAGTTGGCAGGCTTGCGTGCGCTCACCAGCTGTTGCATCCCCGAGTCGCCCGCACTAGCTCACGATGATCGAAATCAGCACCGCCACAACGACCGTGTTCAGCAGCAATCCGAGCACACTATGCACGCTAACGAGGTTGCGCATCGTGCTGCTGACGATGGTCGTATCAGTGGTGCCGAAGGTCGCCGAACACCCAATCGCCAGATAGATGTAGTCCGAGAACACCGGCTCCTGTGCGCCTGGAAAGCTGAGCCCGCCCTGCTCAATATCACGACGCGCGTACTGCAAGGCAAAGCTAAAGGTGATCACCATCCAGCAGGTCGCCACGGTGCCAGCAGCAAGCGCCAATACGAGTCTGGTGGCGTCACCACGACTGAGCACTGCGGTGACGATCGTCCCGAACGCGACCAGTGCGATGACGACTGGCCAGCCGGGTCCGCCGCCCCCGGCCAGCAACCACCTTTTGGCACGGGATGTGGGGAGAGGCTTCGCCAGTACGCGTCGTACCAGCTCCGCGCGATCGCAGCGGGAGAAGGCGCGCAGCCCGAGCGCGAGATAGGTAACCGCGAACGCGTTCCAGGCGGCCAGCCTCCCGCCGAACCCGAACTCGAGTTCAAACTGCGCATCGGTCGGGGCCGGTCGGACCCCTGTGACCTGCAGCGCGATCACGATGATCACGAACACGATTGCGACCAGCACGCCAAGCCCGACTGACACCCAGAGCCGGAACACATCCGAGCATGAGCGCGGCACCTTTGCCGTGCCACTTGACTTGATCTTCTGGCTCGGCTCGGCCATATCGGTCGACTGCGCCTTTGCGCTCGCTCGGGTCACCTTCACTGCAGCTCCTTAGGAGCGTTCAGCTGAGGCTTGCCATGTTCGCGACCGGCGGTTGCTTGGTCAAGCGCAGCAGCGCTATTGCCCGTCGTCAAGATCAGTTGGAGCTGCAGAAGTCATCGGTTTGCTCTGAGCCGGCGGCTCGGGAGGCTTCGGCGTATCCGTCGGTCGCAGGGCTGCCGTCGCTGTCAGGCTCGCGGTGGCGATCAGGAGCAGCGCCACGGAGCCCGAGACAAGGGCCGGCGCACGCGTACGCACCCGAGGTGTGCTGTCCCCGCCGGGTTCGACCGGAACTGCAACTAACTCGTATCGACGCTGGCCCAGGGCACCTAGCAGCCCGTGGTGACGGATTGGGTTCTCCATGACCGTCCAGCTCAGAGCTGACAGCAAAATGATCAAAGCGAGCTGTCCACCAGCTCGGAGTACCGGATGCGCAACCAGCACCCCTTGCGGCATGAATGCCACGACAGGCAGGTGCCACAGATAGATGCCGTACGACCGTTCACCGATCCAGCGGAGCGGCAGAACACCAAGCAGGGGTCCTACTACTGATGCGGGGTGGACCGCTGCCGCCACCAGGACTGCGGTCGCAAGTGACAGCAGCAAGAGCCCGCCCAGGGAGAGCCATCTGGAATTCGCGTCGGTCATCACGAACATCGCGACGATGATCACCAGGGCACCGCCGCCGACGAGGTCGATGATGTGCCGCCCATTTTCAGAGACCTTGCGGGCGAGCTGGGTCGGCCAGACGATGGCCAGGGCGGCCCCGATCAGCAGACCGCCGGCGCCTGCCCCAGTTCCCTGGTAGGGATGCGCGTTCTCGAAGCTAGAAGCCGCCAGCAGCAACATCAATAAGAACGAGACGGTGGCCAACGCGAGAGTCACCACGGCCATCCGGTCCAGCCTGCCGCGCAAGGTCTTGAAGAGCAGGAGCAGCAGGAGGGGCCACAGCAGATAAAACTGCTCCTCGACTGCCAGCGGCCACAAATGATCAAGTGGGCCAGTGCTACTGAAGGGTTGGACATCCGTTGCGATCGTGGTCCAGTTGCTGGCGGCGGTCAGCGCTGCCAAAGCTTCGATGCCACGCTGGGGCAGCACCTCATGATCAAGAGCAGGCGTAGCGACGAGCACCACAATGAGCACCATGATCAGCGCCGGCAGCAGCCGTCGGGCACGTCGCAGCCAAAAATTCATCAAGTCCAGATCACCTCTGCGATCCCATGTGGTGAGCAAGATCGTCGTAATGAGGTAACCGCTCAGAGTGAAGAACACACCAACCCCGAGCAAGCCGCCGGGCAGCCACGGCGCTCCAAGGTGGTAGCCAACAATGGCGGCCACCGCGATCGCTCTCATGCCGTCAAGACCCGGAAGGTACTTCATCTCAGAACCGGCGGGGCGGGGCATGGTCGTCCTTCGACACTGTGCGATGAGAGATTCGGGGTCGGGGTAATACGCCGCAGGACGGCTGGTCCGACGACGTCGGCGGCCCAGCCGCTCGGTCAGCCTAACGGCTGGATGCCTTGACCGCCCTTTCGCCACGCGTGGTAGGAAGTCGTTCGTGTCCGTGATTCTGTACGCCGAGTTCACTGCCAGGCCGGGCTGTGAGTCTCAGGTCCAGAATCCGCCCTGAGTGGGGTAGCTCAGTCCTTTCGAAAGGAACGCGTGCAGAGCGAAATCAGGTCGGTACTCCGCTACCTCCGGTGGCAACGCCTGGCCAGCCTGGCGTGGCCCGGGCGGCCAACGCGATGGCGCGATGTGCCACGCAGGCTGCGCCCCACTGTGGTCAACGTGATCCGGCTAACCACCGCGGCCGTGCTCTCCTATCTGATCACCTTGGCGCTGACAAGTGGTGCCATCGATCTGACCGGGCCTCTCACCGCATTGCTTGTCATGCAGGCCTCAGCGTTCTCCACGCTCAAGATGGGCGCGGTCCGAGTCGGCGCGGTCTTGGCGGGGGTTTTGATCGCGACGCTGGTATCGATTTGGATCGGCCTCACCTGGTGGAGCCTCGGCGCTGTCATCGCCGCATCGCTGGTGGCGGCCAAGATCCTGCGGCTGGGCGAGCAGGCTATGGAGGCCCCGATCAGTGCCATGTTGATCCTCGGCGTTACCAGTCCCAATGTGGCCGCAGAGATCCGAGTACTGAACACCCTGATCGGCGCCGGGGTCGGGGTCGCGTTCAATCTCCTCTATCCGCCGGCGCTGCCTACCAGACGGGCAGGTCGAGCCATCATCGAGGTCGCGGAGGCTACGGCCGCTCCGCTCGACGCTGCAAGCACTGACCTGGCGAGAGGGCCGATCAATCGTGAGCAGGTACGGGACTGGCTGGACCGCGTTCATGCCGGCGCCCTGCGCCTGACATCGGCCACCAAAACGGTCACAACGTTGAAAGACAGCCGCCGCCTGAATCCGCGAGCGCTGGGCACCACCGATATCGAGCCGGTACTGGCGAGCGGTCTGCGGACGCTGGAAAGCTGCTTGCTGGCCATCCGCGCCCTCTTCACGGTGCTGCTCGCCGAACTACCCACCGAGGACAGGCCCGACGATCCGTACGGTGAGGAGCTGCGGGCCGCCTTCGCGATAGTTCTGCACGATGCTGCGGACTGCATTCGCGCGTTCGGCAGCCTCGTCCTCGCCGAAGTGGAGGAACGAGAGGAGGAGGCTGAGCGGTCGCTTGATGAGAGCCTCGACATCCTCCGTGAAACGCAGGCGGTCCTGACCGAGCTGATGACGGTCGATCCGCAAGAGAACAAGTCGTCATGGCTGCTGCGGGGGTCAATCCTTGCGGCGGTCGAACATGTGCTTGACGAACTCAATCTCGACGATCACGCTCACGCCCGTCAGCAGTGGAAGAACGAGCAGCGGTCCAAGCCACTCTCCCAACTGCCACCGATAGTCCAGGCGGCCCTGCCACACCCGGAAAGACCGTTGCCGCGGGGGCTCCCGCCCGGCACCACCTGGCGCAGTGCATTCGCCAAACAAACCGAGGAGCAAGATCGCCTCGACAACATCGATCACCCGGACGACTGAGGTTGGTGTCGACGCAAGGTCGCGATCAGCAGTACCAGGGCGACGACCTGACTGGCTGCGACGGCTGCGATCAATAGCGGTAGTGATCGCTCGTACAGTGCACCGGCCATGACTCCACCGCCGATGGCGGCTGCGCCCTGAACAGCGGCGAACACGCCGTACCCGGTGGCGAGTCTCGCTGTTGGGACGATGGCGGCCACCAGCGCCTTGATGCTGGAGTCCAGTACTCCACCTGCCGCTCCCCAGAGCAGCGCACCGGCGATGGCGATCAGCGGGGAGCCGGCAAACGCCAGCACAGGTACACCCGCAACGAGTAGCGGCAGCCCGATCAGGACCCGACCGCTGGTGCGGTCGAAGAGCCAGCCGGATCCGAGCGCGGCAAGCGCGGCCGCACCCATGGCTGCGGCGTAGATCAAGGGGACAGCCGCGAGGGGTACAACATGATCTTGGGTGAGGTGGTAGCCGATAACAGCAAAGCTGACGAGTCCTGCGGTCGTCGCAGCAGAAGCGGCTGCGAATAGCCAGAACGCGCGAGGCAGGTGGCCATGCGACGTGGAACGCACTGCCTCTGCCCGTTCTCGCTCAGCGGCCATCTCTATTGGGGCGATGTCCTCAGCGCTCACGACAGAGTTGCCCATGTTCCGACGAATCCGCGCCAGCACCAGCAAGGCCACCGCTCCAGGAATGATCAGCACGGCCATGGCCGGCCAGATTGCGCCCGCAGCGGCGATGATCGCCGCCACCAGAAGTGGCCCCGCGACGCCGCCGACCTGGTCGAGAGCTTGGTGCACGCCGAAGCCGCGTCCCAGTCCGACGGCGGCGGCGGCGTGGGCCAGCAATGCGGTCTTGGCGGGGCTGCGGACCGCCTTCCCCACCCGCTCGCCCAGTATCAGGACGCAGGCCAGCGCCAACCCGGCGCCGGCCACAAACGGCGTGATTGCCAGAGCCGGAACGCAGATCGCTGTGAGGGCGTAGCCGGCAAAGGTGAGTGTCCAGTAGCGCCCGCTGCGGTCCGCCCAGGATCCGGAAAATATCCGAAGCAGCAGTGCCATGGCCTCCCCTGCGCCGCTGACCAGGCCCACCAAGACGGCGGAGGCGCCGAGTGAGGCCAACAACGGTCCGGTAACCGAGCGCGCACCCTCGTACACCATGTCGGCGGCCAGGCTCACCACGCCGAACCCGACCACGGCGCGCCACGGCGACCAGGATCGCCCAACGGTGCCTATGCCATTCGCCGGGTCAGGATCAGTCGGTATGCGGCTGCTGCCCATAACTCAGAGTGTTATCACCCTGGTCACCGCCACCTCGGGTGTGACGAGCACTCGACCTTGAGGCGGTGGTATGAAGCCGGGCACCACACCTAGATCGTGAGTGGAGTCGGCGACCCGGACCGTGACGCCATCGGCGTGCTCGTCCAGCACCAGTCGCACCTCGACGCCCTCCGCGGGCGCCCCATAGAAGCGGAAGCCGAAGGCCCACTTCCCTTGGGCACGGTCGGTCGGCACGTCCCGGCCGGCGACAGTCGCGCTCCGAACAGCTGCGCTGCCGGCGTCGACCCATAGCCCCAGCGTCGACGCGTCGCGGCCGGACGCCA
>DATEWO010000422.1:0-7353 GCA_035257925.1 Propionibacteriaceae bacterium
CAGTGGCGAGTCGGCAGGAACGGGTGCAGCGCCTGCGCAGCGTCGAGTCCGAGTAGCACGGTCGAGGCGATGAGCAGCCCCATTGCGCCAAGCGCCGCACCGATCGCCGATCGAGTCAATGTTGAGAAGAACAACGCCACCGCGGCAACCCCGAGCATGCAGATGATCACATAGCTGAGAGCCAGTGCGGTGCGCCAGGCTAGCTCCTGCTGGGTGAGCGTAGAGCCGCTCAGACTCACGGTTCCGGTGGCCGGAGCAGTTCCCAACAGCAGCCGACCCTCGGCGTAGCTCACCGCCGCGACGATGAGGACAGCAAGCAGCACGAACGCCACGACTGTCACCAGCTTGGCGATCAGGAGGTGGGTACGCCCGACGGGCCGGACGAGAAGGTAACGCAGCGTGCCGGTCTGGCTTTCACCGGCGATCGCGTCACCGCCCAGGACAGCGACCGCGATCGGCAACAGCAACGGCAGTACGACGCCGAGCGCCGCTAGCGGGAACAGGGTCCCATCGCTGAGCACGGCCGAGAGAAACGGCGGTCCGGTGCCGGGACGCGGACCAAGATCAGTAACAGCGAGCAGAATGGCAACCAGGGTGGGCAGTGCGATGAGCATCCCGATGATCAGCCAGGTACGCGGCCGGCGTAGCATCTTGATCAGCTCGACGACGATCATGCCCGGTCCTCTGCTTCCAGAACGATCTGCTCGAGGGACCGCCGGTAGGGACCGATCTCCTCCACGCGTACGCCTTCGCCGACCAGGTAGGCGTTGAGCCGGGCCGGATCCTTCGCCCGCACCAGCAGCAAATCACCCTCGACCGACACCACAGGTGCTCCGACCAGCGCCTGGCAGCGGTCGGCGTCGGGAGTCCGGATCGCTACCAGACCAGTCGGTTGCAGCAGCGTCTCCAGCTGCTCTTGGAGAATCAGTCGTCCGCCGCGGAGCACGCCGACGCTGGTACACATCTGCTCGATCTCTGCAAGTAGGTGGCTGGAGACGAAGACCGTCGTCCCGGATGCGTTGAGCTGCAGCAGCAGTTGCCGGACCTCTTGGATGCCTTGCGGGTCGAGCCCATTGTTCGGCTCGTCCAAGATCAGCAACTCTGGTCGGCGCATCAGCGCGGCCGCCAGACCGAGTCGCTGGCGCATGCCGAGCGAATAAGTACGGACCGGTCGGCGATCGGCGGGGTCGAGACCGACCTGTTCCAGCGCGGTATTGATCTTGGCTCGACGTACCAGTCGAGGGCTGCGGTCGGCTCCGGTGGCATCCAGCAATGCCAGGTTGGCGCTGCCCGACAGGTGCGGATAGGCAGCAGCACTCTCCACCAGCGAGCCGATGCGCGGCAATACACTGCTGCGGGCGCTTGGCATCGGCATACCAAGTACCTGCGCTTCGCCTGAGGTTGGGAGCACGAGTCCGAGCAGCATGCGCAGCGTGGTGGTCTTGCCGGAGCCGTTCGCGCCGAGAAAGCCGTACACGTCGCCCGCCCGCACCTCGAGATCCACCGCGTCGACGGCCCGCAGGTCGCCATATCGCTTGGTCAGGGCTCGAGTCCGGATGACATGCCCATTCGTCACGACATCTGTCATTGCCGCTCCAACAGCTCAGTCGCTGCCTGCTGCAGCGTTTCGGCTGTCACGGTGCCCGCCAGCAGGAAGGCGCCGCGCTGCTCCCGAGGCGGCGTGATCAACAACTGGACCGGGCCAACTGGGGCGAGCATGCCGACCTCGGTGACCTGTGCCGTACCGCGATCCTGGAGCTGCCGCCGCAGCGGCCCGGCGACCCGGCCGCGCAGTGGCACAGCGATCAAGGCAGTCGGGCCTCGACCGTAGATACCGACGGCGCCCGGATCCTTCCCGTCGCGGGCCGTCAACCCCGCAAGGGAGATGGGCAGGTCGTACGGCGCGAAAGCGTTGGCGGCCGCGGCAACGTCGACCGACTCCTCATAGTGGACCCGTACGCCTTCGGCCAGCTTGAAGTGGGTCGTTGTGGTCTGGGGCGCACCAAGCTTGAGTTCACGAACGGTCGTGGTGAGTACCGGACGCTGCTCGCCGACGCCGTACAACTCAACGGCCAGCGGCAGCCCGCTGCCTGGGTCGGCCCAGATATCGACATGACCGACGGTGGTTGCCTGTTCGTTTGGAATAAGCCGCAGGCCTGGTGCATGAATGCCCGCAATGCGCCGTGCTGGCAGGCGGCTTAGTTCGTCTTCATGTGCACCTTGCAACAGCGACCGCGCGAAGGTTGGCGGCGATAAATCTGAGGCATCTGGCAATCTGATCTTGGAGACCGGTGAATATGTCGCGGTGTGGGACTCGAAGACCCATCGGACAATTCCCCGACCATGACGGAACAGGTCAGTTTCGCCAGTACTGCGGAGCCGGTCCACACGCCAGTCATCGGCGCTGCGCCACCACACCCGCAGCTGGGTGTTCTCGCCGAGCAGTTGGGCCAGTGTGGCGAATGACTCGTTGTCGGGGACTTGCAGCGTTCCGGCGGTCTCCACAAATCCTGACCAACCAACATCGGCGGATTGCTGTATCCGTCCGGCCAGCTCGGTGGCAGAGATGTCAGAAGGTGCGGCATATCGCGCGCTAACCAGGAGAGGCGTCGCGACGAATGCAGCTGCAGTCAACAGCACGACGAACCAGCGCGCCGGCATGGCGCCACTGTAGGTCTGCTGCACTAATGCGGCTGAACCCGAACAGCCGCGGGTACCGGCGAAGCAGCGCGGCGCTCGTTCGACCAGCCGCTCTTCACGGACAACCGCATAGCTCACCACATTGGGGTTTAGTCTGAAATGCGGCTGTGGCGATCACGCGCGAGTAATCGGGGGATCGGGTTGGACGTCAAGCGCAGGACCTTCCTGCTGGGGACCCTGTCGTGCACTGTCCTGGGCTGCGGTCCGCCGAACTCAAGCTCGAGCAGTGCGCCGAGTCCGGCCGGGAACGTACACCCGGAGCCGACACCACCGGCCAGCTCGGTATCTGCCTCTCCGAGGGTCCCTGCGGCGTCGCCTGAGCCAGATCAAGTTCCGAGCCCGTCGGTTGGCAACGGCTCCACTTCGCGGAAGACCATCATCAGGCGGTATTCGGGCAAGCAACCAACTGCCTGGGGGGAGGCTGTGCCACGCGTGGTGTTACGCCTGCCGACTACCGACCGCGTCGTTGCTCTCACCCTGGACGCATGTGGCGGCCGCACAGGCAGCGGCTATGACGCGGAACTGATCACAACGCTGCGACGAGAGCAGGTACCGGCCACGCTGTTCGTCAACGCGCGCTGGATCGATGCCAATCCACGCAAGTTCCAACAGCTGGCTGCCGACCCACTGTTCGAAATTGCCAACCACGGCACCGCGCATCGACCGTTGTCGGTGACTGGTCGCTCGGTCTACGGCATTGCTGGCACCCGCAGCATTGCCCAGGTGGTCGACGAGGTGGCAGTCAATCAGCGCCTGATCACCAGGCTCACTGGCAGCGCGCCGGCGTTCTTTCGCTCGGGCACCGCGTACTACGACGACGTGGCTGTCCGCGCCGTGAACGATCTCGGTTTGCAGGTAGTCAATTTCGACGTACTTGGCGACGCCGGCGCCAGCTACTCGGCGGCCCAAGTGGCTGATGCCATGCTGAGCAGCAAGCCCGGCTCGATCATCCTCGCCCACATGAACCGGCCGGACCGTGGAACAGCTGAGGGAATCGACGCCGCACTTCCCAAGCTGAGCCGGCGGGGCTTCCGGTTCGTGCGCTTATCGGATTATTTGCCCTGATGTTGCCACCACATACAGCTGCTTACACCAGAGGCCATCGTTGACGGCGGAGTTGGTCGTCCGCCGACAACGATGACCTCATCGTCGGGCCAAGCACCAGTCGCCGCCGGGGCGATTCACCCGGCGGCGATGCGCTTACTTCTCTGAGACCTCCTCCAGAACTTCTCCAACGACGTCGTTGGGGAGTGCTCGAGCCACATCGGCCTGGGCCACGATGCCGACAAGTTGGTGTCCGTCGATGACCGGCAGGCGACGTACCTGGTGCTTCGCCATAGTCCTGAGGGTCTCCTCGGCTGAGTCATCGGCGCCGATTGTTACCGGCTTGCCTTGGCCCAGGTCGCCTGCCCTGACCGAGTTGGGATCCTTACCTTCCGCAATGCACTTCACGACGATGTCGCGGTCAGTGAGCATCCCCTTCAGTCGCTGGTCCTCACCACAGATTGGTAGGGCGCCAACGTTGAGGTCGCGCATTTTGCGGGCGGCATCGACCAGGGTCTCGGTCGAGTTGACACACTCGGCGCCCTTTGTCATCAGGTCACGGGCTGTCGCCATGATGGACTCCTCCTTGAGTTTGGGTTCGTCGCTTCCCTACCCGATGCGAACGGCAGCAAACGTGTCGCCTTGGCCGCCCCTCGCGACCCCACATCTGCTGAGCAAGGCACAGATGATTCGGTGCCTACCTGGAGCACGACTACGCAGCTCCGCCCAGGTCACCGGGCAACCCAGGTCCGTGCCGGCCAGCCGTCCGAAACCGACGTCGGGTAGTTGCCAATGTGCGTTCTACGCGATCATGGCGACTGGCATTAAAAATCTTTTCGAACAGCCGCAAAGAATCATTCGTCGCCCGGTGATTCAGGTCACAAACTGTCCGTCGGGACGCTCGTGGGGTTTTGGCCGCGGCGAAGGCTTCGGTAAGGTACGACCGAGACTCGCGAGCAAGCATTTGAGCCCCGAGATGCGGCCGCACCAGTGTCGTGAACCCCGAGCGACACCGACTGCCAAAAATTTGCTTCAGGAAACCGTTATGCCGCAAGCCGCACCACCAAGATCGCAGCAGAGTTATCGGCACGAGGCGTTCATGTGGCGCGATGCGGACGACTACGCCTCGGTCCTCGGACCATTCGTCCAAGACGGCCTGGCAGCAGGCGAGGCGGTCATGGTCGCTGTAGTGCGGCGCCATGCCGACTGGTTGCGGGAGAGCTTGGGGACTCAGGCCCGCAAGGTGAAATTCGTCGACATGGCTCAGCTCGGCAGCAATCCGGCACGCATCATTCCGGCCTGGCAGAAGTTTGTGGACCAGCACTCGGGTCTCGGCCGTCCGGTACGCGGAATTGGCGAACCGATTTGGGCGGGGCGGCGTCCCGAAGAGATTCTTGAATGCCAGCTACACGAGGCTTTGCTCAATGTGGCGGTTGATCCCAAGATTCCGCTCTGGTTGATCTGTCCTTACGACCTTAAAGGCCTCGACCCGTCGGTCATCAAGGAAGCCCATCGCAGCCACCCTGCCGTCATGGACGGAGACCGCTACCACGGGAACTCCGAGTATGGCGGGCGTGCCCATGTCGATGCGATGGTCAGTTCAGACCTTCCTGAGCTCGATGGCAAGCCAGCGGAGTACGCCTTCACTCCGGAATCCGTTGACCGGGTTTTCAACGTCTTGACGTTGGAGGCTTACGGCGCTGGTCTCTGGTCGGACAAGGTGACTGATTTGGCCGCGACAACTCGGCGGCTCGCGTCGTGCAGCCTACGGCGGGGCGCCATCGAAGGCACCATTCGGGTCTGGGATGCGCCTCACGCGCTGATCTGCGAGGTGTCGGACGACACCATGATCGACGATGTACTGGCCGGGCGGCGAGCGCTCGCCTCCAGCGACCGCGACGGACTGTCGTCAGCGAACCGGAAGTGCGACCTGGTGCAGCTGCGTATCACAGAATCAGGGACGACGGTGCGCCTCCACATGTGGAAGTAGCCAGCATCCTGCAGCACGTCCAAGATCAACATTAACGCAACTCGTTGCCACATCCCTCATCTAGCTGCGAGCGGTGGCGGATCCCAAGCGCGTTCCGCGGGCAGCTTAAACATGGCTAAATCAAATCGATACCCGATAAACCAAATGCGGACACATATATGCATCGACTTCTCTGAGTCGACGCGCGTACCCTAGGTCCAGGGAAAAGGGACTCTCGCGTTATCTCGGCCACTGGGCTTTTGGCATGCAGGCTGCGCTGAGAAAAGGGGGCTCAATGCCCAGTGACCGGGTCCGTCCAACCATCTTGACCATTCTCGCTACTTTCCTGCTGTTCTTCGCCAATTCGGTTGCTGCATCCGCGGATGATGCCAAGCCGCCGCCCTGCAGTACGGCCACCCAGTTTGATCCTGCCAACTTCCCCAATCCACCCAAGATCGACAATCAATGGGATCCCCGGGTTCCGGGAACGCAGTTCATCCTGTCTGGAGAGGCGGACCGAGGAGGAGGACTGTTACCCCATCAGGTGGTGTCAACCGTCACCGACCTCACCAAGATGATCAACGGCGTACGCGTTGTCGTCATGCTGGAGGAGGACATCAACGAAGGGGAGCTTCAGGAAGCGGAGCTCGCCTTTCATGCGCAGGACAACGCCGGAAATCTTTGGAATCTTGGTGAGTACCCCGAGGAGTACGAGGACGGAAAGTTCAGCGGGGCTCCCGACACCTGGATTTCCGGTTTAGACCAGGCCGAGCCCGGCAACATCATGCTGGCAGACCCTCAGCTGGGAACACCTGAATATCTCCAGGGTTGGTCACCCGACATCGAGTTCTTGGATTGCGCGAAGGTCTACAAGTTGCAGCAGGAGACCTGTGTCCCTCTCGACTGCTACCAGAACGTCATGATCACTGATGAGCGGAGCCCACTCGAGCCGGACAGCGGACACCAGCGCAAGTACTACGCGCCCGGAGTCGGTACCATCCAGGTTGGCGCTGTCAATGATCCCGAAGGCGAAACGTTGGTTTTGATTGGGGTCAAGCAATTGAACCCGGATGAGTTGGCGAAGGCTCGCCAGGACGCGCTGAAGCTCGAGAAGCGCGCCTACAAGACCAGCGATCTGTATCGCCAGACCAGTCCTATCGATGTTCCAGCCGGCGTAACGGGGTAGCCCGCCTGGGATACCCACGCGAGCGGCCTGCTGATGTGTAAGGCCTGTCATGAGCGCGTGAACTTTGAGCGCCCCGGAACTAGCCGCGCTGCGCGACCAGTCGTTCGACGAGAACCGTAATCAACTGGAGGGGAATCGGCTTCGCCAAGAGGAATTTGGCGGTGCCCCGACCGGACAGATAGGGAGCAACCTGCGGCTTCAGTGTCTCGTCGAGCTCGGGTAGTGGGTAGAGGCTGATGTGCTTCTTCCAGCCGGCTAGGTAGACGACTGGCCGGCCACCGATGCTGAACGTGGGAATCTGATAGCTGATCGACTCTTGCGCATCCGGAGCCGCGGCATGGATTGTGTCCCGTACCGCTTGGAGCACGGACTGCACATCAGGTGGGAAGGTCCGGATGTAGGCGTCGACTGACTCGAAATTCTGTGCCACAGTTGCCGTTCGTTAGCTGCTTCG
>DATEWO010000423.1:0-2930 GCA_035257925.1 Propionibacteriaceae bacterium
GCGCTCGAGCGGCTTCCGCCCGAGCAGCAACCAGTCCTCGCCCGAGCCCGGACCATGTACCTGCACGGCGAGGACGAGGAGCACTGGGGTGACTTTGATGCCGTAGGCGCGCACGCCGAATATGTCGTCAAGGCCATCCGACGGTCCCGCTAGCGGACTGGTCCCCAAACACGTTTCCGGCGGAACCTGATTCGAAGGTGTACGTTTCGACGGCTGTGATGAGAGACGTACGTGTTTCAGCCCAGAACTGGTCTGTCTTGACGCCTGTGATGGGAAACGTACCCTGTGGGTCGCGGCGGATGGCGTTTCGACGGCTGTGATGAGAGACGTACGCATTTTCGGCCCAGGACCGGTCTGTCTTGACGCCTGTGATGGGAAACGTACGCGTTGCCCGTCCACACCCGTGGATCAGCGACAGCCGGCGCTACCTGCCCTGGCAGACGCCATCTCCGTTGCGATCCTGTGCGCGGCCTTCTCGGGAGAAGTCGTCATTGAGTCAATCACGAGGCGTTCTCTGGTCCATGGCTCGTACTCGCGCTCGACAACTGCCGTCCACGTCGGCTTCGTCAAGCCCTCCACGTCGGAGGTGCGCGTCTCCACCCGACGCCGGTGCTCCGCCTCATCGGAGCAAATCACCTCGACCTCAATGAGCACAGCGCCGGCTGTTTCCGCCGTACCCAACCAGCCGTCGCGGGTTACCGCAAATGGATTCACACACTCCACGATGACGTCCAAGCCGAGCTGCAGCTGTTCCAGGGCGACCTCATGCGCAACCGCGTATCCGACTGGTCCGAGCGGATGGGTAAGCGGGGACCAGGCAACAATCGCCTGCTCAATGCGGTCAACGCGTACGTAGGGCGAGGCCGTGCGTCGGGCCAGTGCTGTCGCAATGGTTGATTTCCCGGTCGCGGGCAGTCCGCCAATCACCACGAGCACTGATCCCACGCGGCGATACTCGCACCTCTCCCTGGCACTGCCGAAACGGTGGTATCCGCAAGCTCCCGACTCGACCGGCTGCTAACCCCAGCGGCTCTAGTTCATCGCGGCGATTTGGATGAGGTTGCCGCAGGTGTCGTCGAAGACAGCCGTGGTGACCGTGCCCATGCTGGTCGGCTCCTGTACGAACTTCACGCCGCGGGCCCGCAGCCGCTCGTACTCGGCCTGCACGTCGCCGACGGCGAAGGATGTGTAGGGGATGCCGTCAGCGACGATGGCGTCCTTGAACGGCTTCACCGCGGGGTGGTCGGACGGTTCCAGCACGAGTTCGACTCCGTCGGGGTCTTCCGGCGACACGACCGTAAGCCACTTGAACTCACCGACCGGCATCTCAGTCTTCTTCACAAAACCCAGCGTTTCGGTGTAGAAGCTGAGTGCCCTGTCCTGGTCGTCGACGAACACACTCGCGAGATTGATCTTCATTTCTTCTCCTTAGGGCGCCACCGCTCGGCGATGCGATCCAACGGCGCCGTATCGAGGTAGTGGAACTTGTAGCGGCCATCCCTGCGGGTGTGCACTAGGCCCGCTGCCTCGAGCAGATCGAGGTGCTGTGAGATCGCCTGCCGCGAGGATGAGATCTGGTGCCTCATGATCAGGCGATTGCAGATCTCGAAGAGCGTCTGGCCATCGCGATCGGCCAGCTCGTCGAGGATCTTGCGTCTGGTGGGATCGGCCAGGGCTTTGAACACATCGCCCATGTCGCCATGATATGCAAGTAGATACTTGCATATCAACCGCTCCGCTGGTCGACCTGGCGATTCGGCTCGACCACCGCAGCTTCAGTCCAGCCCTAGCACCGGCCGGCTAGCCGGGGGTGGTGGCACCGTAGCGTTACCAGAGCAGGTCTAGTCCGGCGGGGGAGCGCATGCGCAAGGTTGTGTATTCGGCCGCGATGAGCCTCGACGGCTACATCGCCGGCCCGAAGGGTGAGAGCGACTGGATCGTGATCGACCCGGAGCTTGACTTCGCCGCGATGTTTGCGCGTTTCGACACGATTCTCCTCGGCCGAAAGACGTACGAGACGACGCGCTCCGGAGGCGGCGGCGGAATGCCTGGTGTGAAGTCCTACGTCTTCTCGCGGACTCTGCAGCAGACCGATGCCCGCGGCGTCACAGTCTCCGACGATCCGATGGAGACCATCTCGGCCCTGAAAGCGCAGCCGGGCAAGGACATCTGGCTCTTCGGCGGCGGCTCACTGTTCCGCAGCCTGCTCGAGCTCGGGCTGGTCGACGCGGTGGGGGTCGCAATCATCCCTGTGCTGCTGGGAGGCGGTGTGCCGCTGCTCCCTGAGACGCCTGAGCGAGCGGGGCTCCGGCTGGTCGAGCACCAGGTTTATGAGAAGACCGGAACGGTGACGCTCGAGTACGCCGTCGTCTGATAGTCAAGGAACCCTGAGCACATCCACTTCGTCAGCCACCACTGCCGTACGGGCGGGTGATGATCTCCAGGATGTGCCCGTTCGGATCATCCCAGTACACGCCACGGCCGCCGTCGTTGGTGTTGAACTCACCCGGCCGGCGTTTGAATGGATCGGCCCAATACGGCAGCTCACGTTCCTGGATCCGGCCGAAGATCTCATCGAACTCAGACTCGCTGACCAGGAAGGCATAGTGCTGCGGATGTGGGGGACCGTGGTCGTCGGCGAAGTCCAGAGAAACATCATTTTCCACCTGCACCACCAGAAACGGGCCAAAGGGCGTCGGCTCAGGCAGACCGAGGATTTCCGCCAGGAAGGTCGCCGATTCCTGTTTGTCCCGTACCCGGACAATCGTGTGGTTCAACTGCACGCTCACCTAGTCGACGCTACCGGCTGCCCTCTCTTCAGCTGAGACAAGCACCGGGTAGTCCTTGAGTGTGATGGCGTTGGCCGCCTTCTGTACCCCTCCGGCGATCAAGCCCTTCCAGGGCAGGTAGGGCAGCGCTCGGATGGTTTG
>DATEWO010000424.1:0-3869 GCA_035257925.1 Propionibacteriaceae bacterium
GCCGGATCACCGCCGAAGTAGCAACCATCGTCGAGCCACATGCCGTCCACGGGCACCACATGCGCAGTACCGTCACGCCGGACGGTCGCGAGCCAGTAGTGCATCGAGTCGACCAGCCGCTGCTCAACCGCTGTCCACTCGAGCAGGCGGTCGGGGGAGCCGTAGCTGCTCGGCAGATTCAGCTGCTCAGCGATAGGCACGGCAGATGGCCTCGTGATTGCCGACGCTCGCCGCGCCTTACAGATACTCCTCGATGGCCCCGAGCAGCACCGACTTGGACTTCGCGCCTTTGAACGCCTTGACCAGCTCACCGCCGACATAAACCTGGATCGTCGGCAGGCCGAGCACGTAGTTGTTGGCCGGGGTCACTGGATTGGTATTGGTGTCCATCTTGACGAAGCGCACCTTGTCACCGTGCGCATTCGCGAGCTCTTCAATGATCGGGGACACCTGCTTGCAAGGCCCGCACCAATCTGCCCAAAAGTCCACCACCACCGGCTTGTCGGACTTCAGGACAACGTCGGCGAACGTGGCGTCGGTCACTTCGGCTACTGCACCCATCGAAACTCCTCTCTGCCTTTCAGTGTGTCGCCGTCCGCTGACACTAATCGACGTCAACTCGCCGCGCCGGTAAGCAGCGCTTCCTCCGCTGCCACGGTCGCATGGTCTCCGTGGTGCAGAGCGGTGAGATACCGCTCCGCGTCCAGGGCGGCAGCGCAGCCGGTGCCGGCAGCCGTCACAGCTTGCCGATAGATGCGGTCAACCAGATCCCCGGAAGCAAACACGCCAGGCAGGTTGGTCTTGGTGGTCGAGCCGTGACAGACCACATAACCGTCGGGATCGAGATCCACCTGACCTTTCACCAGTTCCGATCGGGGGTCGTGGCCGATGGCGATGAACAGGCCCGAAACCGGCAGCTCCCGCTGCTCACCGGTGATGGTGTCTCTCAGAGTGATCCCGGTCAGGGTCTTGTCACCTTGAATCTCGGTGACCACCGAGTTCCAGGCAAACTTGATCTTGGGGTTCTTGAACGCTCGGGCCGCCATGATCTTGCTGGCCCGCAACTCGTCACGGCGGTGCACGATGGTCACTGACTTGGCGAATCGCGTCAGGAAGGTCGCCTCCTCAACGGCCGAGTCGCCGCCGCCGACTACGGCGATGTCCTTGTCGCGGAAAAAGAAGCCGTCACAGGTGGCACACCACGACACACCGTGCCCGGACAGCCGATCCTCGCCCTCCAGACCGAGCTTGCGATAGCCGGACCCCATCGCCAAGATCACCGTACGCGCGGAGAAGGTGTTGCCGTAGCCGTCTTTGACGATCTTGATATCGCCGGTCAGATCCATCTCGACGACGTCCTCGGTGACCATCTCGGCACCGAATCGCTGGGCCTGAGCACGCATGCTGTCCATCAGCTCAGGTCCCATGATGGCGTCGCGGAAACCGGGGAAGTTCTCCACCTCGGTGGTAGTCATCAAAGCACCGCCGGCGTCGATCTCGCTCTCGAACACGAGCGGTTTCAGATCGGCCCGAGCGGCGTAGATGGCGGCTGTGTAGCCGGCCGGCCCGCTGCCGACGATGATGACGTCCCGTACGGATTCGCTGCTCATAGTGCCCTTCGTCAATGTGCCATGTGGGCTGTAACCCTATCCGCGAAACGGCCTTGGCCTGCCAGCTATTCCGAACAGGAGCATCAGCGCGGCAGGACCGCTGAGGGACCGGCCGATGGCTTGCCGCCCACGCAACCCGTTACCACGGTGACCTGCGTCGAGCCATCGGATTTCGTGTAGACCAGGAGCGCAGGTGTCCCGTCCACGCTGCTGGAGACGAGTCCGGTAATGCGTCCAGCGGTGACCTGTCGGGCACATCCCCAAGCCTGAGAGAAACGGTGCGGGCTGAGGCCGCCGCTGGTCCGTTGCAGCGCGATCGCTTCGGCGCCGAGGTCGCGACTGTCGACCGCGGCCACCACAGGTGGCTCGTTCAGGCCGGCGCTGGCACTGATGACGTACGCCCCGAAGCCGACAACTGCGGCAGCCGCAGCAGCTGCCAACGCCGGGATGACCCAACGGGATTTACGTGGCTTGTCCAGGTCTGTACCGAAGGTGCCGAGCGTCACCCGCGGCTGCCGGTGGGAAGCTGATTGGCCGTTGCCAACAGCACTGCTGTCGGGCGCATCGGCTCGATCGGCGCTCTCGGCAGCAACCACTTCTTCCAGGCGATGGGCCACTGAGTCCGGCATGGGTGGCGACACGTCCGCTCTCAACGCAGCCGTAACCTCCCGCAAGGCCTCCGACTGACCTCGGCATTCCGGGCAGCGGGCCAGATGCGACTGGACCAAGACGGCGCGGTCAGGATCAAGCAAACCCTCGGCCGCGTCGGCCAACTCATCGATCGAGAGATGCTGGGCGTTCATGGGAGCTGGGCTTTCATGGGATCAGGCCTCGGGTCTTCAGCCTTTCCAGAGTCTTCAGCGAGCCCTTGTCAAGGGTTGCCTGAGGTGCTCGGGCCAGTATCCAGGTGAAGAGGGCCGGATGACCGCCGCGTAGCAATGCGACCGGCGCGACGATGCGCCTGGTTGCCCCGTCCGGAGCTCGTAGGGTGAGCCGGTAGCTGGGCCCGTTCGGGGTAACGAACTCCGCGACGGCGATCAGGTCTGCGGCCTCAATGGTGTGGAACCTTCGAAAGCGCCGAACCGTCAGCCGCGATCCGTCGATCAGCAGGTACGCCCTAGTCCGCAGGTAAATCACGCCGACAATGAGCGCCCAGAGTCCCAACACGACGACCAGCGCCGAAACCCAGCCGGTCCGCTGCCCGCGGGCGAGCGCGCCGACACATATCGCGGCGGCGACACTGGCGATGAATGCTGGGGTTCGCCAGTTGTAGGAGAGCTCGAGCGGGTGCGCCATCTAGGACTCCGCCTCCGCCCGCTTGAGGTGGCTGAGCAGCGACAACAGCCGTGCCCGGCCACGGGCACAACGGCTCTTCACCGTGCCCGGCGCGCACCCAAGGATCTGGGCCGCCTCCGCGACTGAATAGCCTTCCATGTCGACCAGCACCAGGGCCGCGCGTTGGTCAGCGTTCAAGGTGTCCAATGCGGCGGCGACGACGCTGCGCTGCTCCTTGATCTCCACAGAGTCCTTGGTGATGACGCCCATCTTGCGCGATCGATCAAGATTCTCGGGCAACGGCTTGGTTTCCCGCAGCCTCATGCTCCGCAGCCGGTCCAGGCAGGCATTGACCACAACCCGATGCAGCCAGCTCGTTACCTGAGACTCTCCTCGAAAGCTGGCGGCCCGCCGGAACGCGGCGATATAGGCATCCTGCAGAGCGTCAGCGGCATCCTCAGGGTTCCGCATGATGCGCAGAGCGACTGCCCACATTCGATCCTTGTGTCGCGCCACGAGCAGGGCAAACGCGTCCGGGTCGCCATTGACATGCGCACGTAGCAGCGCGGCATCGTCGACGGAGTCCCCCTCTGTCTCACCCTCGATCACTGCAGCTTCGCCGATCCGTCCGCTTTCGACTCGGCGGCCACCGTACGCCAGCGCCTCTCCAAAGGGCATGGGGGGCTTCTGGGTCTGAGACGGGTCGGACTGCGGGCAGAACAATGCGCGGCCTGGTGGCTCACAACGGTTGGATCACGTTCCGACCAGTTCCAGGCTCGAACGATACGGCCCGATAACAGCCCGGACATGGTCGGCTGTAGCGGCCTCCGGGCTTCGGCGCCCCAGTTACATTCCTTGGGCCGTCTGCCTAGGTCCACCACACAGGAGAGTCATGAGGAATGCCGCACGTGCTGTGAACACCCGCTTGATGGTCACGTTGGCCCTCTCCGTGGCCACCCTCTTCGTGGGGGTTCCGCTAGCCGC
>DATEWO010000425.1:0-6906 GCA_035257925.1 Propionibacteriaceae bacterium
CGGCTCGGCGACCAGCCCCTAGCGTGGTCCAGCCAGCTGCGGCACAGTCGCCGACATAGCGGGGGCGGATAGAGACCGTTCCCGCCTGCACCTGGTTGAGATGAGAGCCCAGCACAGCGCGATCTGTCGGCGTAAGTTCGGTCCGACCCGTCACCCCGACTACCACGACACGATCTGTGAAGATCGCCGACTGCTGCGGCTGATCGGCCAAAGCGTGTATGCCGCGAAGGCCGATAAACACTGCAGCCAGTACCAGCAGCAAGAGCGCCCACCGCCAGCCTCGCCGTGGACCGGCCTGGTTCGGCTCCTCGGTCACGGTGCCACCGGCCGGATGCCTCCGCGACGAGTGCCGGACGCTGGATGAGCCTCGTCCGCCAGCCACCGGAGTGCTAGACCTTGGCGGCAAGGAAGTTGCAAACGCTGCTGAAGATTGGGCGACCGTCGTGGGTCGGTCCGGTCAGCGAATCGACATTGTGCTCCGGGTGTGGCATCAGACCGACCACATTCCCGCGCTCATTGCAGATGCCGGCAATGTCGTTGAACGAGCCGTTCGGGTTGCCATTGACGTATCGGAAGATCACCTGGCCCTCGCCCTCCAGGCGACGCAAGGTCTCCTCATCGGCCACGAAGCCGCCCTCCCCGCTCTTGAGCACGAGCGTGATGACCTGGCCCTGGGTGAAGTCCGACGTCCAGGTGGTGTCACCGGACTCCACTCGAAGATCTTGATCCTTGCAAACGAAGACCCGCACATCGTTGCGAATCAGCGCACCTGGCAGTAGGTGAGCCTCGCACAGAATCTGAAAGCCGTTGCAGATGCCGAGCACGGGCATCCCGTCATGAGCGGCTTTGATCACTTCGGTCATGACAGGGGCGAATCTGGAGATGGCACCGCAGCGCAGGTAGTCCCCATAGGAGAACCCGCCGGGCAAGATCACGGCTCGCACGTCATCGAGGGTGTCGTTGCCGTGCCACAGCGGCACCGGCTCGCCCCCGCAGAGCCGGATGGCGCGGAGCGCGTCCTGGTCGTCAAGCGAGCCTGGAAAAGTAACAACGCCTATCTTCGGACCCATCAGCCCGCCTGGGTCGCGAGCTCGGACTGTTCGTCGGGCTCGGGTTGTTCGTTGGGCTCGGTTTCCTCGGCGGGCTCAGTTTCCTCGGCGGGCTCGGCCTCGTCATCCTCCTCGGATGCCGCCGGCGGCTCCTCGACGCGTACGGTGAAGGTCTCGATCACGGTGTTGGCCAGCAAAGTCTCCGCGGCCCGACGCACCTCGGCCAGCCGATCCTCGGTGATCTCACCGTCGACATCAAGCTCGAACCGCTTGCCCTGGCGCACCGAGATGCCGGCAAAGCCCAGCCGCGCCAGCGCACCGGTTACCGCCTTGCCCTGGGGATCCAGGATCTCCGGTTTCGGCATCACATGGACTACCACTCGCGCCATGCCTGCGGAGTCTAGCCCGGCTTGCCCACCGCTCCTGGAAAGAACGATGAAATGCGAGCGGTGGCAGAGGGGTGTCCTTCAGGCTCAAGAGGCGGCAATCAGGCAACGTCGCGGCGTACAGCCGAGAACACTCCGGCGAGTGCCGGAAGCAAACACCATGCCGCAAGCACCAAGGCAGCGAGCCACCATGGCGTCGGATCGTGTCCCGCGAACAGCACAGGTGAGGTGATCTCCAGCATGGCGTTGGTGGCTCCACTCGGCATCAGGTTGAGCAGCTGGTCCCACCTCTTCACGAAGAACACAATTGACACAATCGGCTCCACCAAGAAACCGAGGAGGATGCCGACCACGAGGGCGACCACCATGTTCTTGATCAAGATTCCGATACCCATCCCGATCAAGGTCCACAGCGCGATCGAGCACACCCCAAGAATGATGGAACGCCAGGTTGCTGGCTCTTCCAGCAGGAAGGTCCCGCCGTGCTGCAGCACGAACGGAACCGATACCAGCATGCCAGCCGCCACGCTGGTCATGCCGTAGATCACTCCGAAGATCAACAAGGCTGCCGCCTTGGTCAGCAGCAGCCGGAGCTTGTGGGGCGTCGCCAGATAGCTCGAGGCAAGCGTGCCGTAGCGATACTCGCTGCCCACTCCGACGATGCCCACCACCATGGCCAGGATCCGTGACAGCACATTTCCGCCGTTGTAAATGCTGCGGATGATGCCGGGATCAGTAAACGGCGAACTGGTGACGCCCGCCCTGCTCTGCAGCAGAGCTACCACCGCTGGCAGCGCCGCGTACCCAGCGCTGAGCACGAAGATGCAGAGGAGCACAATCCACCACAACTTCGTCGTGCTGATCCTGCGCATTTCCGCGCGCAGCACACCACTCATCCAGAACCTTCGAGCATGGAGAAGAACTCCTGCTCGAGATCACGTCGCTCGGTGATCAGCTCATCCACCACAATGCCGGCGCTGAACAGCGCGGAGCCAACCTGTCCCACGTCGTGGCTGTGAATGCGCAGATAGGTGCCCCGCTCGTCCACCGCGGTTTCCACGTCAGCACCGATGGCAGCCAGCGTTTGCATCGTGGCTCCCAGATCTGACACACGTGCGCGGGTGATGCCCTCACCCAAGTTGAGTTCCGACATCGGCATCTGCGCCAGCAGCCGACCTCGGTTGATCACCACAATGTCGTCTGCGGTGGCCTCCACCTCGTTCAGCAAATGGGAGGACATCAGAACTGCCCGACCACTTGCCGCGAAGTCGCGCAAAAAAGTCCGCAGCCACCGGATGCCTTCCGGATCAAGCCCATTCGCCGGTTCATCCAAGATCAGGTAATCGGGATTGCCGAGCATTGCGGCAGCCAGCGCAAGGCGCTGTTGCATCCCCATTGAATATTCTCCGACCGGCTGCCGCGCAACGTCGCCAAGACCGACCTCGCCAAGCAACTCGTCAACCCGGCGATCACTCGCACCGGCCGTCGGCGCGAGCACCCGGAGGTGGTTGCGGCCGCTACGACCGGGGTGACAGCGCGCGTCTAGCACACACCCGACCGTCCGCTGAGGATGTGGCAGATCGGCGTAGGCCAGGTCGCCAAAAGTCGCGGTACCGGTTGTTGGGGTGACCAAGCCGACCAGAATCCGCATCGTGGTCGTCTTCCCGGCGCCATTGGGCCCGAGGAAGCCGGTCACACGTCCCGGCTCCACTATGAAGCTGAGATTGTGTACGGCCAGGGTGCCGTTATAGCTCTTGATCAACCGATCAACGACGATTGGCGGCACCTCATGATGAACGGTCCATCGGGGAGGCTTGGTTGGGCGTACGGCTGGTGCGGCAACGCGAGGGACGGCTGGTCCAGACCCGCGGCCGGTTTGGAGCACCGGTCGAGTCACTGTCGGGGTCGTTGGCGTGCGGTCTGGCGAGGGTGCCCGCACCGGCTCCGCGGGTACGGTTTGGGGCATCGGTCGAGTCACTGCCGGGGTCGGAGGCAGCTGCGTGGTTGGACGATCAGTGAGCGGAGTGGGCCGATACAGTTCCGTCGGCTGGGTCCGCGCTGGCGTTGGACTGGGCGCTGGACTGGAGATGGTCGGCTGCGGGACGACAATCCGGTCACGGGGTGCGACCTCAGGCGCAGTGATCTTCGGCGGCTCGACAATCGGTTCACGAGGTTGCGAAGGCGCACTGCGCCGAGGCAGTGGACTTTCCGCAGCGCTTTGCCCTACTCCTGGAGACGCGGCTGGCTGAGCCGGCAGAACGGTCTGGCTGGGCTCGGCTGACTCAAGATCAACAATGGCCCGCCGGCCAGGAGCCGACGGCTCTGTCGGAGTTGGTTTCTCCTCGTCGAAGTCCCAACTCAACGATTCAGCGGTCGAGGCTCGACGCGGACTCGGTGGATCGGAAAAACCTGGCTGCTCACGGTCCGCCCTCGCGGTCTCGGTTCCGACCGCAGCTTGCTCACGTGCTCGAGCGGCGCGCGCCGGACGCGCCACAATGAGGTCCCCGCTGTCAGCTTGAGTGAAGCCGAGAGACCGTTTGGCGACATATGACTCAACGTTGTCTGGCTCCTCGAGGAGCGCCCGACGTGGCCGGTCCACCGGCATAGTCTCTCAGTCCTCAGCGTGCGCCGCCTACCGGTGTCCCTGTGTCGTATATCAACCTTTGGTAAAGGACCGGAATCCTCTCAGGGAAGCCATGTCCTATGCCCTGAGGACTACCCGGACCGAGCCAGCAATCTGGCCGTTGGCAGTGAGTTGATGCCGCAGAGTAGAGGTAGCCAACTTTAAGAGTCCAGGAAGGACAACTCGACATGTCGCTCTACCGCCCCCGTGACGACCGGATGATCGCGGGCGTGTGCTCGGGAATCGCTCGGCACTTCAATCTCGATCCCACCATCGTGCGCCTCGCCTTCGTGGCCAGCCTCTTCCTTCCAGGCCCGCAGATCTTGATCTACCTCATCGCCTGGCTGATCATGCCGGACGAGGCCACAACCGTCGCCTGATCCCCCACCGCCGAAGGGCCCCTCAGTCACATTCGACTGAGGGGCCTTTCGATGTGGTCAGAGCACCGGGCCGGGCTGATAGGCGGCGGCCTCCGGGTGAGCCTCGGCGATCGTTTCGATCTGCGTAGCCAGCGCCGTCACCTGTCGGCCTGCAGCGCCGGCAAGCTCCACCGGGTTAGCGATCGCCGCATCGAGCTCGGTACGAGTCACCCCAAGCCGTGGATCGGCTGCCAAACGATCAAGCAAGTCATTCTCGCCCCGACCCGTCTCGCGCATCTGTAGCGCAACCGCGATGGCATGTTCGGAGATTGCATTATGTGCGGTTTCCCGGCCCACTCCGTGCCGCAGCGCCGCGATCAGCACTTTGCTGGAAGCCAAGAACGGCAAGTAGCGCTGCAGCTCCGCATTGATCACCGCTGGGAACGCACCGAAGTCCTGGAGCACGCTGAGAAATGTCTCGAACAGGCCGTCCAGGGCGAAGAATGCATCGGGAAGCGCGACTCGACGGACCACCGAGCAGGACACGTCACCTTCATTCCATTGATCTCCTGCGAGCTCACCGATCATCGAGAGGTAACCCCTGATGATCACCGCCAATCCGTTGACTCGCTCGCAGGAGCGCGTGTTCATCTTGTGCGGCATGGCACTCGATCCCACCTGGCCGGGCTGGAATCCCTCGGTGACCAGCTCATGTCCGGCCATCAGCCGGATGGAGGTCGCCAGATTCGAGGGCGCTGCCGCCATCTGGGCCAGAGCGCTGATCACCTCAAAGTCCAGCGAGCGCGGGTACACCTGACCAGTGCTCAGGAAAACGTGGGTGAAGCCCAAGTGATCAGCAACCCGCTGCTCGAGAGCCTGCAGCCGGTCCTGGTCGCCATCCAACAGGTCGAGCATGTCCTGGCTTGTGCCAACCGGCCCTTTGATGCCGCGTAGCGGATAGCGACCGAGTAGCTCCTCGATCCGCTGGTACGCCAGCAGTAACTCATTGGCCGTGGTGGCGAAGCGCTTCCCCAAGGTCGTGATCTGTGCCGCGACGTTATGAGTACGCCCAGCCATCGGCTGGTCGGCGTATTCGGTAGCCAGCTGCGCGAGCCGTACCAGTGTTGCCACCACCCGGTCACGGATGATCTTGAGAGAGGAAACGATCTGCAGCTGCTCCACATTCTCCGTCAGATCGCGCGACGTCATTCCCTTATGCACGTGCTGGAAACCGGCCAGCGCGTTGAACTCCTCGATCCGCGCCTTCACGTCATGCCGGGTGATCTTTTCGCGCTCGGCGATGCTTGCCAGGTCAACCTTTTCAACCACACCCTGGTAGGCCTTGATCACTACCGCCGGGTCGTCGCCCCCGAAATCCACACCAAGATCATGTTGTGCGGTGAGCACAGCGAGCCACAACCGGCGTTCGGAGATGATCTTGCTCTCGGCCGACCAAACCTCACACATCGCCGCCGAAGCGTAGCGGTTGGCCAGGACGTTGCCGATCCACACTTCTCAGCTCACCGCCAAGCGCGCGGCAGACGTGGCGATGTCATGGCGGTAGAAGGACCCGTCGAGCTGAATCTCCGCGATCGACTCATACGCCCTGCCACGAGCCGCCTCGATGTCCTCGCCGAGCCCGACCACCGCAAGTACCCGGCCCCCGGCGCTGATCAGGTTGCCCTGTTGATCGAGCGCCGTCCCGGCGTGGATGACCGCGCTGCCGTTCCTGGTTGCCGCATCGACACCGGTGATCACGCCACCCGTCATCGGAGTACCCGGATAACCAGCAGCGGCGAGGACGACCGCCACCGCAGCATTGCTGCTCCACTCCAGCTCCGAATGCGCAGCAAGATCGCCGGTAGCGGCGGCGTAGAGGAGTCCACCGAGTGGCGTTGCCAGGCGGGCCAGCAAGGGTTGGGTCTCGGGGTCGCCGAACCGTGCGTTGAACTCGATCACCCGAACACCGCTGGCTGTCAGTGCCAGGCCGGCGTACAACAGTCCGCTGAACGGCGTGCCGCGCCGGGCCATCTCATCAACAGTTGGCTGCAGCACTCTGTGGCTGACCTCTTCGACAAGATCATCCGGCGCCCACGGCAGCGGCGAATAGGCGCCCATGCCGCCGGTATTGGGCCCGGTGTCCCCATCGCCAACCCGCTTGAAGTCCTGCGCGGGCTGCAGCGGCCGTACGGTCCGCCCGTCGGTTACGGCGAACAGGCTCACCTCAGGCCCATCGAGAAACTCCTCGATCACCACCCGACCGCAGCGCATTGCATGATCAACAGCGACCTGCCGATCGCTGGTCACTACAACGCCCTTGCCGGCGGCCAAGCCATCGTCCTTGACGACATACGGTGGCCCGAATTCACCGAGCGCCTGGTCTACCTGGTCGAGCGTCACACAGTCTCGGGACCGAGCGGTCGGCACACCGGCCGCTGCCATCACCTGCTTGGCGAAGGCCTTGCTGCCTTCCAGGCGTGCTGCGGCTG
>DATEWO010000426.1:0-2104 GCA_035257925.1 Propionibacteriaceae bacterium
GGTCGCGGCGCTCACCTCCCCACCCCCTCGTACGGGGAGGTCGCCGGTGTCGGGGTGGCGTCGCGGGACCACGTCACCCGGGTGGGGATCGGCCCGTTCGGCAGCCACGGCTGCTCGTCCACCGCGTCGGCCACCTTCCAGGTGCCGCGCTCGATCACGCCGAGGGCCGCGTCGATGACCTTGTACTCCTGATCGTCGCGGTGCACGGGCTGCGACTCCACCCAGACGATGACCAGCTCGCCCGGCTCGAACCCGACCTGGCGCTGCACGGCGTTGATCAGGTCCTCGTCGTGCAGGTGACCGTCGCCGAAGTTGAACCCGATCAGCGAGTTGCAGACGAACTCGGCCTCGCGCACGGTCCGGGTGTCGATGTCTGGCAGGTGCTTGAGCAGCAGAGAGAACAGGCCGCGGCCCTGGCTGTGCATGGTCCGCCAGGCGATCACCTGCTGCATGCAGACCTCCGCCCACGGCGGCTCGTAGCCGAACGCGATCAGCTGGTCGACCTGGTTGGTGGACGACCTGGTGACCTTGTTCAGCTTCGACTCGGCACCCGGCGCGAAGGCCCACACCGCCGACGCCCAGTTCCCGGCGTACTGCCGCATCGAGGGCAGGAACGACACCAGGTCGGGCCGCAGGTTGCCCAGGACGGGGAAGAACAGCAGACCGGCCAGGATGGCGACCAGCAGCCATGGCGACGAGATGTCCCAGACGCCGTAGCCGTCCTGGTTGGGGAACCCGAGGAAGAGGAAGACGGTGGCGTAGGCGAACAGGATGTTCCACTCCAGCGGCACGGCCAGCGGGAACGTCGAGGTGATGAACAGGTGGAACAGCACCATCACCGCGGCCGCGACCAGGGTCAGCCACGGGTAGGGGGACAGCATCAGGGCCAGGGGGGCGATGATCTCGACGGTGGTGCCGCCGACGTGCGCCACGGCGTCGGCGACCCTGGACGGGCGGATGTCCCGCGGGAAGTCGCGGTAGTGTGCCCGCTTGATCGACTTGAACGGGATGCCGGGACTGTTGCTCACCATCGGCGGCACGACGTTGGAGAAGTGCTTGCCGAACTTTGAGAAACCGGCGCCGACCCAGACGACCACGATCAGCAGCTTCAGGGCGATGATCATGTCGACGAACGGCAGCGCGGCGAAGAACACCAGGGCCGGCAGGTACTGCTCACCCCGGGCGGCCAGGAAGATCGTCTTGTCGCGCAGCCCGTTGAGCACCAGCAGCACGATCGCGGGGATTACCAGCACGGGGTCCACCAGCCCGGAGGTGTCGCCGGGCAGCGCCGGGTTCGGCACGCCGGGTCGCACCAGCGGGACGGCGACGGCCACGAGCAGGGCCAGGTAGAGCACGACGTCGAACCAGGTGCGCCGATCGCCCGCGGTCAACGGGACCCGACGCCACGGCCGCAGCCGGATGGTGCCCGGCCGCGCCCAGAACCGGATGCCGCCGGTCATCGGTTTGGTCTTGCCGGCCAGCGGCCCCCACGACCCGGCGACGCCGATCGTCTCGAGCAGCAACGTCCACAGCACGAACTTCTGGTAGACGATCGGCTGGTCCCACCAGCCGACGATGTCGGATGGCGACAGGCCGGAGGTCAAGGTGGCCACCAGCACGCCACCGAGCGCGTAGAACAGCGCCAGCTTCAGCAGGTAGATGGTGTGCACCATCCTCGGCGCGCCGTAGCCGTTCTCGACCCAGTGCAGGCCGAGCACCTTCATGCGCTCCATGAGCGGCATTTGTAGAAATGTCTCCGGCTGGACCGGAGGAAAGTCGGGCTTGATGAATCCCATTCTCGGGCTCCTTCACTGCGGGGGCCGGAACATCCGTCCCATTTCGATGGCGGGTGATGGTTGACGGCTGCTATCTGTCCTGTGCGTTCAGCTTCCGCAATGCCGGTTTGTCGATCTTGCCGACGGCGTTCTTGGGCAATGTGTCGACGATGTGGATCGCGACCGGGAGCTTGATCTTCGTGAGGTTGCGCCGGCAGAGCTCGAGCAGCTCGTCTGTGGTGGCCGCGGCGTCCGGGTAGGTGACGACGTAGGCCACCGGGACCTCCCCGTACACCGGGTGCGGCGCGCCGATCACGGCCGCTTCGAGC
>DATEWO010000427.1:0-2587 GCA_035257925.1 Propionibacteriaceae bacterium
CTCAGCGCTGCTCGGCGTCAAGGGCGCTGCACGTCGCTGCGCGATGGCCTCCGGCCACCCTTGACGCCGACCATCACTGAGCAAATCGGGCTGGTCATCGGGCCGCCGCCGGATCCTGGCCGCGTGACGAATCGTGGGACACATGCCGTGGAGCTGAACCGCGTCAGCCACAACCAGCCTAGAGCTGATTGCCGCTATGACAAGGAGCGACGCTCAAGCGCCTGCGGACTGATGAGGTTTCAGCGAGTTGGGGGTTCGATTCCCTCGCGGCGCACATTCCTCCTAGTCAGGGGCACTCTCGTTCTGGAAGCCAGGCTCCTCGCCCACACTTTACCCACAGTTATCACGCTAAACACCGACCGCTCGCGCCCCGTCTCAAGCCCATCGTTCCGGCGTTCTAAGCCGGCAGACGACCGGTTGGCCAGCGCTGCCTACATGTGGCTCGGAGCAATCGCATGGCCGCAGCCAACGGGCATAGGCGATCTTGATGATCTTGGGAATCAGTGTCGAGCAGGTCATCGAACATGCAGCGACAACTTCCAGAGTCGGTCGAGAGATCAGCTTCACTTTCAGCAGCGCAGGTCGGCGGCCAGCGCATCTCCCCGCCCTGGCCGGCTGTCCGGCACACGTCGGGCAGCTCGACCCGTTGGCGATCTTGATCTTGTTCGCCGGACTTTACGAATGCAACAGCTAAGGAGCCGCCACGTCGCAGAAGGCGTGATCGACCTCGGCCTCGGCCTCGGAGGTATGAACGCGTCCGGATGACGTCGAGGTTGGTGTGGAGTGGACCCCAGCTTCGCTGGTCCGCGGCCTCACGACGATCTTGGTGGACCTCGCTGGTGTGTCTAGCGCTCGTCCGTTTGCGTCTCCAGCCATGCTTCAACTGTTGCCCGGCGGTACTTCACATGTCGCCCAATCCGATAGCCGACCGGGCCCTCCCCTTTGTGGCGCCAGCGATAGAGCGTGTGTACCGGAACTCCCGGCACCTCGGACAGGTCAGTGATCGAAATGAATCTCTCGCCCACATCGAGCGTCATGATCATCTCCGTTCAATCCATGACCAACATGGACATTCATGCTGGTGCCGTTCGCAGCTAACCGCATGGCAGACGGGCCGATCGATGAGCGGCTGCTGACCATGACGGAGCTTCGCCCGAGCCGCCGAGATGATCACTCGCTCGATTCAGGCCGGCCCGCCGAGAAGGATCAGTCGCGATGAGCGAGAACCTGCCGTCATGCGTCCCTAAGGACATGGGCCGCCGCTCGGCGGTCAGTGCTTGACCGGTCCGGCCATCACGCGGTTCCTACTTGCCGCCGAGGCGATCTTCCGGCCTCGGCAATGTAGGTTTCCCGACCGAAGATGATGTGGCTGAGGCTGTGCGGCGGTCTCCGCTGTGTCCTTATGACCCTTACCAACGGGAACAAGTGGATGGATCAGTCGAGCAAGCGCCTTTAGCGGTGCTTCGTGACGATCCAGATTTCCGAGCGTCTTCCTCAGCACGGGCTGGTGGACCGCGTCCTCCGCCGTGCTGGCTTCACGCCTTACGCGCAGAGCCTGCGCCATTGCAGCCACCTCGTACTCTCGCCTCGCCTCGCACCCGAGCCATACACCGCAATACACCTCATTTAAGACGCTTACCCATGCGCGAAGCGGTGCACGATGTCACTCAGCCATGCTTACGCGAACCGCCGTGGCCCAATGATCCCGCCCGTTTCACCGCAGACAGTCGCTGCCGGCATTTCGACGACTTTGGACCGGTACTGGTCAGCCCGCTCGGATCGGCAGCGCGGTCCAGCGTGGCCACCAGCCGGATCAACTCGCATGCCGGTCACACGAGCCACATCCACTCTGGTCGGGCGCACGAGTTCGAAGAAGTCGGCTGGCGCTGCGGGAGGCTGATCGTGTCGCCTAGCCACGGCGACCGTTTGCCGCAGCAAAGGCTGTTCGCGGTCGACCATCGTCGCAGCAGTTCACGCGCTCGTCGTTCGCGGCCTCGCGTTCACCGATCGCGACCAGCACCTCGACCGCCAAAGCGTCGATCCGACGATCCCGTTCCTGCCGTTCCCGCCGACGCCCGACCTGGGCGTCCAACCCCGCACGCCGTACGCCAACTGCTTACCCATCCGACACCCCTTCTGCTCGCCCGAATCCCGACACACCGCCTAAATGCGCGTCGGCCGATCGGCAGTCACTTTGACGGTCGCGAGTCTGTTTCACGTTCCCCCACCGATTTCTGACGAATCCAACTTCGATACACCTTCTGATCTCAGGTGAGGATGGCTGGTGCCTTGACGTCGTCGGGGTCCGCACTGCCGTCGAGAAGGCTCAACCTTTGCTGCCCGGCATGGCCGAGGCTCTGAGTAGTGGATGCCGCACTGCGCGCCGATCTCGCCAACACTGCGCAGCCAACTCCCGCTCTCAGCATCGCCGCCTGAACCCGCCGCTCGGGGCTAGCCCAAACCGTCGCACACGGCGCGACCCGGCCCGAAAACAAGCACACTCCGCCCCTAGACGGGGTGGGTGCGGCTGACGCAAAAGAGGCACGACTGACTGCCTAACGGCAAGCTGCGTGGCAGAGCTTCCAGC
>DATEWO010000428.1:0-3289 GCA_035257925.1 Propionibacteriaceae bacterium
TCACCGACGCGAGCCCCTTGGCCGTACCAGCTTGGTAGCCGTCCAATCAGAGGACACCGGCACGCTGTTGGTGAGGGCCAGGCCGGCAGTCACGGCCGCTTCGGCCAGGTCGGCGGCATCGACATAGCCGCTCCGTCCAACCTTGGGAGTCATCAACCAGATGTAGCCGGCGTCGGTGAGTCGGCCCCAATCGGGTGCATCGAAAACGCTGGAGCTCGGCCAGCCGGCTCCCAGTTTCACGGCTCGCAACCAGCACGGCGAGCTGCTCGCACTGAGTGGTCTGCGGGGCGCTCCAGCCGTGATCATTTTCTACCCGTGGGCCTTCTCCAGTATCTGCCGCGACGAGCTCGCGGCAGTTCGGGATGATCATGAGCGGTTCCTGGCGTCGGGTGCTCGGGTGTTGGCCGTCTCCTGTGATGCCATGTACACCCTGCGTGCCTACGCCGACACGGAAAGGATTCCGTTCGACCTGCTGAGCGATCACTGGCCGCACGGAGCGATCGCGCAAGCCTTTGGCGTCTTCGACGAACAAGCCGGGTGCGCGCGGCGCGGCACCTTCGTAGTGGACTCCGCAGGCCTGATCACGTGGCTACAGGTCAACCAGATCAATGAGCCCCGCGAACTGGCTGCAGTGCTTGCCGCCACCGCAAATCTATGATGGCTAGGTGCCACTGACGGGGGACTACGCGCCAAGCTCGCAAAAGTGGGTACGCGACCAGGTGGAGCGTTACGAAGCCACCGATGGGCGTGAGGCCAACACGCTTGCCGGCACTCGCCGGCCGGTCGTCATTTTCACCACCCGAGGCCGTAAGACCGGCAAGATCAGGAAGTTCCCGTTGATGCGGGTGGAGCATGACGGCAAGTACGCCATGGTCGGCTCCGTCGGCGGCGCGGCAAAGCATCCGAAGTGGTATCTCAACCTCAAAGCCGATCCTGAGGCGCTGATGGTGCAGGACGGTGCGGAGCGCTTCGACGCCACTGCGCGAGAGCTGCATGGTGAGGAGCGGGCGATCTGGTGGCAACGGGCCGTCGAGGCCTACCCGACGTACGCGAGATATCAGGAGCGGACCAAACGCCAGATCCCTGTCCTGCTGGCCGAGCGCCGGGAGGATCGGCCGTAGCGCAGAATGGTCGGCATGATCCAGCAGCAGCCTTTCGGCCCAACCGGTCACGACAGCACGCGAGTCATCTTCGGCGCCGCCGCCATCGGCAACGTCAGCCAGCAGGAGGCGGATCAGACCATGGAGCTGATCCGCGAGCACGGGATCAACCACATCGACACTGCGGCCAGTTACGGTGATGCCGAGCTCCGGCTCGGTCCCTGGATGGAGGCTCACCGTGACGAGTTCTTCCTGGCTACCAAGACGGGGGAACGGACCCGGGCACTGGCCTTTGAGGAGATTGAGCGCTCGCTTGAGCGGCTGCGTACCGACCATGTCGACCTGATACAGCTGCATAACCTGGTCGACCCCGACGAGTGGGAGACCGCCTTCGCCGGCGGCGGTGCGATCGAGGCCGTGATCGAGGCACAGGCGGAAGGGCTGGTCCGCTACATCGGCGTCACCGGGCACGGGGTGACGGTGGCCAGGCAGCACCTGCGCTCCCTGGAGCAGTATCCCTTCGACGCCGTGCTGCTGCCGTACAACTACCCGATGTCGTTGAACGCGGCTTACCTGGCCGATTTCGAGGAACTCGCGGCCGTTTGTGCAGAGCGCGGCGTGGCCCTCCAGACGATCAAGGCCATTACCCGCGGCCCGTGGGGTGAGCAACAGCAAACAGCGAATACCTGGTATGAGCCGCTCACCGATCAGAGCGCGATTGACACCGCAGTGGCCTGGGTGCTGGGACGCGACGGAGTCTTCCTCAACAGTGTGGGCGACATTCACCTGCTGCCGAAGGTCATCGATGCAGCCGAGCGGTTTACCCAGCGGCCAAACGATGAGCAGATGAGAGAATTGCAGGCCGCTTTCGGGCTCGCGCCTCTCTTCGTCTGAACGAAAGCTCACCGGCAGCGGCCCACCCGCCATGGGGCGAAGTGCTTCTGAGCTAGATCCAAAGGTGGTGGGAGCAAGCAGACTATGGATGCCGCAGAAGCACTCGCGTTCGCCCGTAAGAACCCACATGCCGTTCTTGCAACCATGAAACGTGACGGCACGCCTCAGTTGTCACCGGTACTGGTCAGCGTCGACTCGCAGGATCGTCTGGTCGTCAGTACCCGCGAATCCGCAATGAAGACCTTGAATGTCCGCCGTGACTCCCGAGCCTGGCTGTGTGTGCTCAATGACAGGTTCTTCGGCGACTGGGCACAGCTCGGTGGCGACGTCGAGGTCGTCAATCTGCCTGAGGCGATGGAACCGCTGGTCGAGTACTACCGCTCCATCTCCGGGGAGCATCCGGACTGGGACGACTATCGCGCCGCCATGATCAAACAGCGCCGCTGCTTGATCCGGATCACGCCGAGGAAAGCCGGTCCAACCGTCTTCGGCTGAGACCTGGTCGACTGGCCCGGTAAGGGTGGTGATCATGAAGTCGGTGGCGGCGAAGCCCAGCAGCACCAAGACGAAGATCTTGCCCTTCCAGAACGACATCAGCCGTTCCAGCATGGCGATCGACCCCTCGCCATTCGGACTCTCCTTGGCCACCCGTCGGTAGATCGGCAGCGCGCCCAGCAGGGTCAGGGCCACCAGCACAACGGTTGCTATCGGTGAAATCGCGCCCGCTGCGAGGGCGGCGATGCCCGGTTGGTAGCCGAGAGTGGAAAGTAGTCGACGCCCGTCAGGCACATCACTTGCCACCACTTGTGCGTCTTTTCAACCTGCTGTGGACTTACGTGCGGTCCGGTGTGCGCTCGGGGCTCCTCATCCGCGCCCTGCATCCACCACGAACTCGGGCCAGAAGTAGGTGCCGCCTTCACCTCGTCAGTTCTGGCCACCATGCTCCTCGATCCTGCGCTCGCTCATCGAAGATCACGGGACGAGAATCGCGGCACGCACCCAAGTCAACCGCAGCCCAGCCTGCCAGCGGTAACTGCAGGCCGAAGCGCGGCCGTCCTGACCTCGACTACGGCTCATCGTCAAGAAAGCGAGGATGGCCACGCCGACAGCGGCGCGCTGCCACGCGTCTGTTGTCATCACCGGAGACATCTATGGCCCAGGTACGCCCCGCATGTATCACGCGAGGCAGCGGCAAACTCGCGGCCGCACTGAGCGACTAGAGGAGCGCGGCCAGTGGCGGTCAGACACCAGCCTCGAGGGCTTTCAAGATCACGGCGCGGTGGTCTACTTGTGGG
>DATEWO010000429.1:0-4806 GCA_035257925.1 Propionibacteriaceae bacterium
CTGGATCACGCCTTGTTCGTAGGCATGCTGCACGCGCTGCTGGCTAAGCGCTGCGAAGGCATCTGCTCGTTCCTTGGTGATACCAGGAAAGCGATCATGGAGGTTCTCCGCCGTTGCTCCCATGATCAACGCTGACTGGTCGACGAGCCTCTCCGCGACGATTCTGGGGTTTGGGTCGATGTCCTGGCCCATGGGATGGTGCCCCATGTGCTCCACGCCGCCGGCAATGGCGACGTCGTAGGCGCCGAAGGCGATGCCTGAGGCTGTCGTGGTGACGGCAGTCATCGCGCCCGCGCACATTCGATCGATCGCGAACCCAGGCACAGAGCGCGGAATCCCAGCCAGCAGGGCTGCCGTACGCCCAATGGTCAGGCCTTGGTCGCCCGTCTGTGTTGTGGCGGCGATGGCGACATCGTCGATGCGATCCGGTGGCAGCTCCGGATGCCGCCGTAAAAGCTCTCGGATGCAGTGGACGACCAGGTCGTCGGCTCGGGTCTCGGCGTAGATCGAGCCGGCTTTGCCGAAGGGGGTTCGCACGCCGTCGACAAAGACGACATTCCGAAGTTCGCGAGGCATACGTGAATTATTACTCACCAGTAACAATGGCGGAATTACTGAGCGCCTCAAAGAGGTTGATCATCCAGCCAGGAGCCTGCATCGTCGGCCATGCTTTCCCGGTTTCGGATCCAGCCAATGATGTCTACCAGTGGCAGGCCATAGCTGGGCTGACCGGTCTGCGCGTAGCGCTCCAAGCGCCCCCGCGCTCGGCCGACGAGGCGCCGCGCACCAGTTCGGTTGCCCCGTTCGGCGTGGGTGATGCCGACGCACAGCTGGGCCAGCCCTTGCCACAGATCGCGCTCCGCATCTGGACCCGACTTCCAGCGCGCCTCATAGACCTCGTGTGCGGAGAACGGCCGGCCCTGGTCCATGAGTTCATGGGCGTATCTGATCGTTTCACCGGGCGGCAACGGCTCTTCTGAGACCGGCTCGACGCCGGCACTGCCATAGGGCAGCGGCCGGCCGAGCTTGTCCCGAGGACGCGCCTGCCGCGCACGCCCTTGGGCATCTCGGTCCCGGTCACTGATCATCGCCGAATATCGTCCCATCTGGGGCCGAGACGGCGCCAAGCGGTGGCGACGAAGTCGGTCGGGACGGTGTGGATCTGTCGATTCGTTTGTGTACGCGTCGGGAACCCGATCGTGGGCAGCGGTGTATAAGAGGCGAGAGCAGGCACCGAGTGAGGATCGAGGGAATCGGCGAGACAACCGACGCGGACCTGGTGACCAAGCTGCTTGGCGCCGTGATCAAGAAGTCGAGGTCTGCGCCAGCACGGAAGTAATGGCCGTGACGGTGAGCTCGCGCTGCCACGGCCGGGCGCCTAGATCGGCCAGCGCCTGATCCACTGACTCCTCGGTCAAGGGCTTTGGCGGACGCCAGGCCAGACGGCGTAGGTGATCCGGGGTAAGAAGGTTCTCCATCGGTAGCTCGTTGTGTTCTGCAATCGTCAGCAGCGCACCTCGCATCGCCGCCAGCCGGGCAGCCGCACCAGGATTCTTTGCCGGCCACAGCCGCGACTGCGGTGGGCCATCGTTGGGAACATGCATCGGTGGCAGGGCACTTTCTGGCGTCTGTGCCACCACCTCAAGCGCCTCCACCCAGCTAGCCTCAGCACGTCTGGCCTGGCGGCGAGTGAAAGCCGGAATCTTCCGGAGCGTCGCACGATCCGGATGCTTGTGGGCAGCCAGCTCGGTGATCGCGACGTCGGGCAGGATCTTGCTCGGTGCGCGGTCCAGCCGCTGCGCGATGGCATCACGGGCGTACCAAAGCTCGGCGACGTACGCCAGACCGCGCCGGGTGTGAACGTGATGGATGCCGGACGTGCGGCGCCATGGGTCGCGTCGCGGTTCCGGGCTGACGCCAGCGCTCGCAACCAATGCCGCGAACTCTTGCTCAGCCCATGACCATTTGCCCGCCTCAACGAGCCGAGCAGCGAGCTCATGGCGTAGTTCGATCAAAAGCTCCACATCAAGGGCGGCATAGATCAGCCACTCTTCCGGCAACGGCCTCTTTGACCAGTCTGAAGCGGAGTGCTCCTTCAGCAGCCGCACTCCGAGCAGCTCTTCGATCATGGTGCCGAGCGCCACCCGGGGATAGCCGAGCAATCGTGCGGCGAGTTCGGTGTCAAAGAGAATCTTGGGGACCAGCCCGACCTCGTACAGACAGGGCAGATCCTGACCGGCCGCGTGGATCACCCACTCTGCATCCGAGACTGCAGCACCAAGGGCAGAAAGGTCGGCCGGCTGCCCGAACGCAACCGGATCCACCAAATGCGTGCCCGACCCCGCACGACGTAGCTGGATGAGATAGGCGCGCTGGCTGTACCGGAAGCCGTGTGCCCGCTCAGCGTCCATCGCGACTGGCCCAAGTCCGCCGCGCAGCGCTAACACTGTCTTGTGCAAGGCGTGCGGAGTGGTGACAAGAGGTGGCACGCCCTCGGAGGGCTCGGTGAGCAACTCCGCTTCCTGGTCAAGATCAGGTGTGCTTAGCGGTACTTCGGTCAACGTCTACGGGAACTTCGGCTCTGCGGTTTACGCCGAGAAGGCATCATCACCACTCCGGCAGCCAGCGGGGGCAGGCCAGCTAGCGTACAGAGTAGTTCAGCCCAGGCAGCCAGATGAGGGTTGAGCCCAGCTCCCTCCTCCAGCAACGGAGTCCACGATGCACGGACTTCGATCTCAGCGCGCGGTGGTTCCCCGGCCATCCCCCCGAAGGACTCGCTGGACACCGACGTCACGGTGCCGCTCGGCGCGTCGTAGTGAGCGCCATGGCCCTCGAGCGCATCGATCAGCCACGACCAGCCCACACCGGCCAACAGCGGGTCTGTCACCATCTCTGGATCGAGATCGGCCCGCCCAAACGTGACGCACCGAAACGTACCCTGCCATGCGGCGTTGCCGGCCGGGTCGTGGAGTAGCACGAAACGACCACTGCCTACCTCGTCACCGTTCGCCACGACATCAGCGGTGATGGCCGCCGAATACGGCGCAATGCGCTGCGGCGCAGGGAGTTCCTCGACCTGTAACTCGGGGCGCCACGGCGCCGACATCAGGTCCTCAACCGCCCGACGAAACACATCCGGGGCCGGAGCCGCGTCGCTGTTGGCTGCCATCCGATGAGCGTATTCGGCCGTCCCTAGGCGGGAGTTCCGACGCGCCGGTTTTCCTGACCGTGAAAAGATTCACGAATGCGCGGCGTAGCTTCGGATGTGCCTTTGATGGTGGCGGCATGTCGCCAGGTTCACCCGAACGATCGGGTACCGGTGTGGTTCATGAGACAGGCCGGGCGTTCGCTTCCGGAATATCGAGCTAGCCGTAAAGACATCGGGATGCTCGAAAGCTGCATGCGGCCGGACTTGGTTGCCGAGATCACCATGCAACCAGTGCGTCGCTACGGCGTCGACGCCGCGATTTTGTACTCCGACATCATGCTGCCACTCAAAGCAGCCGGAGTGGACTTGGAGATCGTTTCTGGGCGTGGCCCAGTGATCGCTCAGCCGGTCCGGACACCTGGCGACGTGGAACAGCTACGGCCGTTGGATGCTGAGCGTTTGTGGTACATCACCGAAGCCGTCGAGCTCATCACCAGCCAGCTCGGCGACCTTCCGCTGATCGGATTCGCTGGTGCGCCCTTTACCCTGGCCAGCTACCTCGTGGAGGGCGGGCCAAGTCGGGACTACGCGGCGACAAAAGCCTTGATGATCAGCGAGCCTTCGTTGTGGGAGGCGATGTGCATCCGGTTGGCTGATCTGTCTGCGGTGTTTCTACAGGGACAGGTGGCGGCCGGTGCGGCAGTCGTGCAGCTGTTCGACTCGTGGGCGGGCAGCCTCAGCGCCGAGGACTACCGGCGCTACGCGCAGCCGTACTCGGCTCGGGTGCTGCAGGCCGTGGCTGATACCGGTGTACCGCGGATCCACTTTGGCGTCGGAACTTCTGAATTGCTGGTGCAGATGGGCGCGGCGGGGGCTGAGGTGCTTGGGGTGGACTGGCGGTTGCCGCTGGCCGAGGCCAGCCGTCGTGTCGGCGACCGCTATGCCCTGCAGGGCAATCTCGATCCGGCGCTGCTGTCGGCTCCCTGGCCGGTACTCGCCGAACGCGTCCGCGAGGTCATCTCATCGGGTGCCGGCGCGCCTGGTCACATCTTCAATCTCGGGCATGGAGTGCCACCTGACGCCGATCCAGCAGTGCTGGCGATGATCGTCGAGCTGGTCCACACCGAGGGGCCGCAACTGCGCAGTGCGGCTCGGGAGGAATTGGCGGAGGCATCTGCGGCTGGCGGCCGATGACGACGATTGTCGTCGTTGGCGGGGGCATCACCGGCCTGAGCGCAGCCCGACTGCTGGCCTTGGATGGTTTCGAGGTGATTGTGCTCGAAGCGACCAGCTGGTGGGGCGGGAAGCTGGCTCCCATCATGCTCAACGGCGTACGCCTGGACGCTGGCGCGGAGTCAATCCTGGCACGGCGCCCTGAGGGTGTGGATCTGATCGCCGACCTAGGCCTGGCAGCTCGCGTTGTGCATCCGACGCAGGCCCGGCCGCGGCTGTTGGTTGGCGGCCAGCTACACCTGATGCCACCTTCGTTGCTCGGGGTACCTACCGATCTGACTCAACTGGCCGGTCTGCTCTCGGCTGAGGGATTACGGATGGCCGTCTCAGAGCCGGAGCGGCCGGCGCCGGCTTTTGATCATGATGTGGCGATTGGCCGGTATGTGGATGAGCGTCTTGGCGCCGAGGTCACCGATCGGCTGCTC
>DATEWO010000430.1:0-14085 GCA_035257925.1 Propionibacteriaceae bacterium
TCAACATGAGCCTGTCGCGCACCGTCGCCTGGGCTGGGAGCCGGGTGCTGCTGCTTATGACCGGGCTCTTGCCCACGATCGGATTCGCGACCTTGGTCGCCCTGACGGCCACGGTGACGCCGGCGGAGGGCTGGCCGCCGCTGATGTTCCTCACCTATTCAGCGTGGACAGTCGCTATCGCGATCAGATCAGTCGGGTTGTCTCGACATCGAGAGCCCGACCTCAGCGACCTGCTCCCGCGCCAAGATCACGCACTCCGCGCCACTAACTTGGACGCGGCATCAGCTGCAGATGAGGCACAGTCCAAGTAACTAGTGCGGAGTGGTCCACTCCAGAGTGGACATAGCTCCAGCGCGCAAATGCGCCGTCTCGGGCAACAGCCACATGCCAACCGAGGGTCAGCGGAAGTTCGGCATGACCTCATCCGCGAGCAGCCGCAGCTGCTCGTCGACCGTGGCCACACCTTCGACCGTTTGCCCAGTGAAGGCCTTCACCAGCGAGGCGTCGGTGATCGCCGCGATGAAGTGGTTGACGCCGGTGCCCTCGAGCTCGGCCTTGATCTTGCTCGTGACTTCCTCTGGCGTGCCGGAGATCGACATCTTCTCTGCCAGCTCCGGGCTGGTGAGTTCAATACTCTTGGCCAGCTCTCCTTCATTCATGGCTTCGACGATGGGAGTGAGCTCCGCCGGGTCGACTCCGTTCCGTGCGAGTTGCTCATGCGACATAGACGAGGCGTAGATCCCGACCATCGAGCGAGCTGCCTGCTTCGCCGCCGCCGAGTCCCGCCCGATCGCTGTCACCACCCAAGCCGCGAAGTCAAGGTCGTCCGGGTTCTTGCCCGCCCTCTCGGCACCAGCGCGGAAGTGCTCGAATGCATACTCATAGGCCTGCCGCTTGTAGCTGAGGCAGTGGTGGCAACCGTCAGAGAACTCACCAGCGACCTCGAACGACTTCGGGCCCCGCATGGACCCGATCTTGACCGGCACCCGCTCTTGGACCGGTCGCGCGAACGTGAACAGCCCGTGGTACTTGAAGAACTCGCCGTCGAACGTAATGGCACCGTCATCGAGCAATCTCCGGATGACCTGGACGGCCTCCTTGACCCGGGACAGCGGCTTGGTCTGTTTCCAGTTGATGTTGTACTGCGCCAGCAAGCCGAAGTTGCCTGATCCGAGCACCACCTCGGCGCGACCGTTCGTGAGCTCGTCGAGGGTCGCCACCGCCTGGGCGATAAGCGTGGGCTCACGCAGGACCACGCCAGACACGCTTGGTCCGAAGCGGATGTTGGTCGTGTCTCTGGCCGCGGCCGCGAAGAGCAGCCACAAGTCCTTGTGCCATGTCTCGTCGGCGGCGTAGCAAGCGTAGAAACCCAACTCGTCAGCCAACCTAATGGTCCGCATCGACTCCTCGAGTGGGTAGTCCGGAAGCATCAAGTAACTGAACCTCATGTCGCCCTCCCTCTGGAATCACCTTGTCCGGGCACGGCGAATGGCGCCGCGGCGGAGGTGTGGTTACATCAGACCACCTCGGAGCAGAGGAGTCCACAGTTGCGGGTGAGAGCAGGCCTTTCGGCACTCATTCGTTTCATTGACGGTTCGTACGGCCGCGAAATATCGTGCAAAGCACGTCCATCGTGGAGCGCTACGGCGCCCCCTGCCGACAAGGGGTGAGCAAGTGACCTTCGATGACTCAGCAAGCCAAGCTTCCGCAGCGGATCAGGACGGCCAGCTCCAGCGCGAGTTCGTCGAAAGATGGCGGCAGAACGGCTACAACTGCTTCTCATCCGGCCACAAGTTCTGCCGCGAGGTCTGCCCGGTAACCCAGGTGACGCGGAACGAGAACCATACACCGACCGCCTTCCACGCCAACATCATCGCGATGGACAAGGGTCTGCTCGATATCGAGGATGTCGCCGATGACTACGTCCACTGCACGCAGTGCGGGGCGTGTGAGATCCGGTGTCCGAACACCTTGTTTGTCGGTGACTTCTATCAGGCACGGACCGAGACAGTAAAAGTCGTACGCGCCGCGCGAGCGTTGATGGTCGACAAGGGGTTGGACAGAGATGGTTGGAAGCTCTGGAACCGGCTGACCAACGAACTCAAGAACGAGCCAGTGCTCGGTACCGGGAACGGCCAGCCCAATGGTCAAGATCACGTCCGTGATTGGGCGGAAGGTCTGCAGATCCCGATCGCCGGCGAGACGATCATGTTCGTCGACTGCGAGGCCGCGTTCTACCGGACGTCGAATACGCGTGCCACTGCGCAGGTGCTGCAGAAGGCGGGCGTCGAGTTCGGCCTGATGAGCGAGCAGTGGTGCTGCGGCGGCCCGGCTGCCGAGATGGGGTACGTCGAGCAGTCCCGGGCTTTCGCCGAGCACAATCTGGCGGATTGGCGCGCCTCCGGCGTCAAGCGAGTCATCGCCATCGAGCCGCACGACTACATCCACTTCACCGAGGACTATCCGGCGTACTTCGGGATGGACTTCGACATCGAGGTTGTGCAGATCCTCGAACTGGTAGCCGACTTGATCAAGAATGGCCAGCTCAGGCTCGAGAAGCCGATCAACAAGACCGTGACCTACCACGATCCTTGCCGGCTCAACAAGCGCAAGGGGATCCACGAGGCACCGCGCTTCATCCTGAACTCGATCCCGGGTTTGATCTTCAAGGATGTTGATCACGTCACCCAGTGGTCCTACTGCTCCGGTGGTGGTGGCGGACTCCCGATTGAGAAGCCTGAGATTACCGAGGCGATCAGTGACATTCGCGTAGCCAGGGCCAAGGAACTCGATGTCGACATGCTGGTAAGCGCGTGTGTCTGGTCGGAGCGTCCGCTTGCGACCGCGGGGCACAAAGCCGGGATCGAGGTCGCCGACATCATCGAGCTGGTTGCCGAATCCGCGGGCATCGAGATCGGCGGCCGTCGCGGGGCATCAGATTTGGAGGCCGCCCGATGACCAGCACACCCGTGATGACCGTCGACGAGGCCGTTGTCACCGAGCTCGAGGCGATCATGAACGAGCCCGGATCTGTGCTGACCGGCGTTTCCAGCCGGGCCAATCGAGCCCGGGTGCCTGCGCCCTTCCCGCTGCACAGATGGGCGGAGCACATGCCGGCCGTCGTAGTGCTGCCGCGAACTGCACAGCAGGTGTCGGAGATCGTCAAGCTGGCGAACCGCGTAAAGATCCCGGTCGTCCCGCGCGCCGGCGGGACTGGCCTGAACGACGGAGCGGTACCGCTTCGGGGCGGGATCATGGTCGACGTCAAGCGGATGAACCAGATCCTTGAGATCGACCTGGCCGATCGGACAGTCACGGTCGGCCCGGGCATCAACATGCTGAAACTCAATGAGGAGCTCAAGCGGTACGGCATCTTCTACCCAGACACGCCCGCGTCGTACCCGTGCTCCCTGGTGGGCGGGCGGATCGCATGCAGCGGCTGGTCGCTGTTGGGCTCCCGCTTCGGGCACACCCGCGACCTGGTTGTGTCCTTCGAGATCGTGCTGCCGACCGGAGAGATCATCCGGGTCGGCGATGGCGGCGGGAAGAAGGTTCGCAAGTCCTCGACGGGCTACCACCTCAAGCAGTTGTTCATGGGTCATCAAGGCACGCTGGGCATCGTCACCGAAGCGACCCTCGAGCTGGTGCCGCGGCCCGAGGCAGAGTTCGCCGCCTTCTTCGCCTTTGACGATTTCCTCAACGCTCATCGCACCGTGCACAGAATCGTCACCTCAGGGATCGCCACTCTCGCCGGCACAGTGCTCTTCGATGAGAAGAAGATCGAGTATCTGCGACGCGACGACGAGGCCTTCATCCCCATGCCGCCCTGGGTGAGCTCCATTGTGGCAACCGCCCTGTACGGGACTAAGCCGGAGGTGCGCGAGGCGTCGAAGCTGCTGATGGACCTCGGGAGGAAGGAAGGCGGGCGCTACACCGGCGACGAGATGGCGGTCGGTGACTGGGCATCCCGACACGACCGCTACGCCAACCCGCTGCACGGACGCCTCAAGGACGGCACCGTCGCCCCGATGTCCTGGCACTGCGAGGACGCATCGCTGACATGGACCGTGATCCCGAAGGTGCGCGAGGAGTGGACGGCGATCACCCAGAGGTACATCGACAAGTACGGCATCTTCGACAACTGGGGGATCTACTGCTACACCAACGCGGCGTACAAGCCGTGGGGTGACTACCTCGCGGAGATCGACATCGGGATCTGGGAGGAGAAGCTCGACGACGAGTCCTGGGCCGGCTGGGTCGACCTCAAGTCCGAGATTGCGAAGGTGTCACTTAGGTACGGCGGCTCGATCACCGCCTGCCACGGCAGCACCAGAGCTGGCGACGCCGAGCTGGTCCCCGAAGAGATGGGCGGTGGCTGGGACGTGATGCTCAAGATCAAGCGGGCACTCGATCCCAACAACATCATGAACCCCGGCAAGCAGATGCTGGACCAGGCTTACGAGAGCTGAGGGCCAATCGATGCGACGGTTTGTCTACATGCAGCAGTACGTCCGCCCCGAAGCGACCCGGGTGTCCGACGGTGTGGTGGTCCGGATGAGGCACTACGAGGTTGACCCGGAGCTGATGGGTCAGCAATTCGACCAACAGGACATGCCAGCGTGGGACACGGTGCGGATCGTCGAAGATCGGAATGACCATCTGAACTGGATGCACGAGCACTTCGCCGACGAGACGCTGGTCGCGGGTCAGGAGTCCGAGCTGGACCTCGGGCCTGGCCAGCCGAGCGGCGAGGCGTACCCGGCGGTGGCGGGTGTGAGGGTGCGGCACCCAAGGCCGATTCTTCCCTACTGAGACCGCAGAGCTGCCCAGGCGATCCAAGCGCCGCCGATGGCCAGCAGGGCCGCGCCGACTGGCTGGGTGGGCAGGCTGGCGCCGGTCGTGGCCATGCCGAGGGCGGCACCGAGAACGTAGAAGATGAGTGTGCCCACGATCCAGATGACGCCGGCCCATCTGGGGAGCGTGCCGGATCGCCAGATTGCAACACCGAGGATCGTGTTACCAGTCACCGCCAGCAGCAGCCCTAGGGCAAGGATTGCTGTCATGACGGGCGGGAACTCCAGTGCCATGACGTCACGGTTACCGGCTAGGTAGGCAGTGCCGATCGCCGGGGTGGCGAAGGTCGAGATAGCACCCGGCACTGTGAAAAGGATGTGGCCGGCCACAGCAAGCACCATTCCCCACAGCGCCAGGCGGGGCGCCCGGCTTGTCACAAGGAAGGCGCCGAGAGCGAAGGTTCCGAAGATCGCCAGCGCAGTGCCGATGACATTGCCGACGACGTGCCCCACAAGGTAGGACGTGCTGCTGACAAAGCGGGCCCAGCCGTCCGGATCCATCACCTGGTCGGGTTGCGGCTCCAGGGTCGCGTACGCGGTGAGGAGCCCATAGACGGGCAGCGCGAAGAGGCCAGCCCGGATCCAACCGGCAGCGGGTGTTCGACGCAAGAACTGCACCCTCCCTGGAGTCGATCGTGGACCGCAGTCTAAGGGTGACAGGTCCTCCGGAAAGGGCGCAGGAGTCATTCTGCACAGGCCGCCCTGCTGGCTCAGCTCGGGGTGAGGACCACCTTGCCGATGTTGCGACGTTCGGCGAGGAATCGGTGAGCGTCGCCAGCGCGTTCGAAAGGAAAGGCCTTCGCGACGACGGGCGCCAGGCGGCCAGCTCCAAGATCTGTGAGCAACGGTTGGGTGATCCTGTCCATGCCACCCTCCCGCCGCCACCAGCTCAGCAGGTTGAGACCGAAGACGCCACGATTCTGGTTCAACATCCGGCCCGCGTGCCACCACGGCATCGTCGAAGTCGGCAAGCGGAGCAGGCTGTTCACGGCGGCGCGCACATTGCGGCCGTTTTCGTTGAGAGCCTCCGACAGGCCGTACATGATCAGCCGGCCGCCCGGGCGGAGGATCCGGTAGTCCTTGCGGTACGAGCTCGGTCCGATGGCGTCCATGATGATGTCGACACCCTCGCCGTCGGTGAGCCGGCGGACTTCCACTTTGAAATCCTGGCTGCGGTAATCGATGGCGTGGTGCACCCCCTGAGCTTTAATGGCGTCGTGCTTGGCTGCTGATGCGGTGCCGAAGATCTCCGCACCGGCGTTGCGAGCAATCTGAGTCGCGGCGGTCCCAACTCCACCGGCGGCTGCGTGGATCAGCACACGGTTCTGCGCGCGGAGGCCGCCCATGATCATCAGCGCGGCGTACCCGGTGCCGTAGTTCACACAGAACGCCGCACCTTCCTCGAAGCTGAGGTTGTCTGGCATCGGCATGACATCTCTGGCCTGAGCGGTCGCCAGCTCGGCCTGACCCCCGAACTGGGTCCCGGCCATCACCCGCTGCCCGACGACAAAACCGCTGACTCCGGCGCCGATGGTCTCGATTTCGCCCGCGACCTCGTAGCCCAGGACGCATGGCGTCTTCGGCGTCGCGGGGTAAAACCCCACCCGCGCCATGGTGTCGGCGAAGTTGAGCCCAGCCGCCCGCACCGCGATCCGGACCTCACCCGCTCCGACTGCCGGATCGGGCCATTCTTGGACCTGCAGCACCTCCGGACCTCCGGTCCGGGTCAGGACGACCGCCTTCATGTGCCGAAATCTACGCGGGGCTTCCGCGGCGCCCGCCGCCACGTTCCCGGCCAGCAGCACCCGCCCGCTCAACCGCTGTGGTCTGCGTGGTTGGCTTGATGTGTCAAGGCCATAGGCGGACGCCTCAACCTCGGGGGATCGATATGGGACGCGATGAGGGCGCCGTGGATCGCCGTACGCTCCTCGCCGGCGCACTTGGGACGCTGGGGGTGGTGATCACTGGATGCGGCACGCCACCCGGGCTCAACGGACCGAACGCCAAACCGGCGAGCATGCCAAGTGCTATACCCACCGCGGCGAACTCGAGCCCGGGGATCGCCACCGCTGGACCGAGGTCCCGCCCTGCTACCCGAAGCAAACCGGCCCACTCCGACGAGATCATCAAGCGGGCGACCGTCCCGGTCTTGTGCTATCACCAGCTTCGCAACTGGAGGAGCAACGACAGCGAGTACAACCGGCGCAACCTGATCTGCCCGCCGAAGTACTTCCGCACTCATCTTGATGCGCTGGCAGAAGACGGCTGGACCACGATCAGTCCCGCCCACTACCTTCGTCACCTCACGACTGGCACTGCGCTGCCACCAAAGCCAGTGATGCTGAGCTTTGACGACGGGAGCGCAGGCCAGGCAGCCGAAGGCCTAACACAGCTGGCCAAGCGTGGCATGACGGGCACCTTCTTTGTCATGACGGTCGTGCTGGGCAAGCCCCGGTGGATGAGCCTCCGAGATGTCCATCGGCTCGCCGATGCCGGCATGACGATCGGCTCCCACACTTGGGACCACCGGGCTGTCAACGACCTGTCCGGCAGTGCCTGGCAGGTCCAGTTTGAACAGAGTCGGGAAACGCTGCGCAAAGCGAGCGGGCAGCCGGTTGAGCACTTTGCCTACCCGTACGGGATGGTCAGCCCTAAGGCGTTCCCGCACCTGTCGAAGGCCGGATACAAGACCGCGTTTCAGCTGACGGCCAAGAAGCTCGATCCGGTTGCGCCGATGTACACCCTGCGCCGCTCGATCGTTGTGTCCACGTGGAGCGGCGCCCGTCTGCTCCAGCACCTGAGACAGCACCACTCCTAGCGTTGAGAAGCGAAGATTTGACACTGCGGAACTGATAGGTCTCGCGCGGAGTGACATCGCTCAATAGGGATCAGTGTTCGGCAACCCACGTCTCGCGCCATCTGCCTGAGACCTGTACCAGAGCATTTTGGGCGCGCCGACTGAGCTTTCCGGAGAGAATCAGCCCGTCATGTCAACCGAAGAGCCCTCTGCGGCGAGTAACTCATTGATGGAGAGCCAAGGCGCAACGGCCCCTGCCGTCGAACCCGCTGTCGAACCTGCCGTCGAGGTCGGTGGTGAGTCGCTGACGTTCGACGACTTCTACCGCCGGGAGTACCGACAGGTGCTTGCCCTGGCGTTTGTACTGACCGGCAACCAATGGGTGGCCGAGGACACCGCACAAGACGCGTTCACGGCTGCATTTCGGAATTGGCGCTCCATCGTTGCCTACGACTCGCCGGGCGCTTGGGTGCGGCGAGTCACCTGCAATCGAGCGGCGTCGGTGTTACGGCGACGCGTACGCGAGGCAAAAGCGCTGGTGCGCCTTGTCGGGCGGACGCCGGCCCACATCGAGCTGGATGAGGGCGATGAAGCGTTCTGGCAGGCGGTTCGTTGTCTGCCAGCCCGTCAAGCACAGGCGGTAGCCCTCTATTACATGGAGGACTACAGCGTGCGGGAGATCTCCGAGGTACTCGACTGCAGCGAAGGCACCATCAAAACCCACCTGAGCCGAGCGCGCGAGGCAGTGGCGCGTCGATTGCGGTTAGAGGATGCCCAATGAGCGACTTCGATAGACGAGCACGAAAGGCAGCCGATGCAGTTCGGCAGCAGTTTGCCGAGAGCACTCCGCACCTCGAGAAGGGAATCCAGCGGGCGCAGCGGTCCCCCAGCCGGGTAGCCATTCCGAGCGCGGTCGCTGCGGCCGCAGTCCTCATCGCTGGTGTTGCGATCGCGCTACCTCGCGGCAGCGATGGCGGAACAGCGTCTGAGGAAGGCGCTGCGTACGCGATGGCAGGAGTGTTGAAGCCGTTCAACACCTGTGACAACGTCCTGGAGTACTTCAAGGAGCAGGCTCCTGAGTATCTGATCGAACGCGCTTCCGGCGGCAAAGCGGCTCGCACAACCTCCGGGGCTGTACCGGGTGCGACTGAGGAACGCGCTGCCAATGACTCGGCGGGTTCGACCGCTGAGTCACCGACTACGCCGCCGGAGCACTCGACAACGAACGTCCAGGAGGCAGGCGTTGATGAGCCTGACATCGTGAAGACGGATGGAAATCGCATCGTGGCTGTCGCCCAGGGCCGCGTGCACCTGGTTGGGCTCGACGGCGGCAAGATGACGCTGCGTAAGACGCTTCCGGACACGATGGTTCGTAATGTCTTCCTTTCGGGCGAACGTGTGCTTGTGTTCGGCGGTCAAGCGGTTCAGAGTTCCGACTCTGGATTGCGCTGGGCAGGCCAGCAGGCCGCCCTGACGATGTATGACATCTCGAACCTCAGCGATCCAGAGCTCATCGCCACCTTGACGATCGATGGCAATGTGCTCGACGCACGACTCGTAGGAACCCAGGTGCGTGTTGTGACGGCTGCGTCGCCCGACGTTGACGCTCCGTCACCGGTCTACACGCGAGATGGCGGTATCTCTCAGAAGTCCAAGGATGACCTACGGGCTGCTGTCGCGAATACGACGGTCGACGACTGGATTCCGACGTACACACTGCAAGACGGCGCGGGCGCGGAAGTGAGCAAGGGACGTCTAGTGGAATGCGCCAACCTGGCTCGTCCTGAAACATTCTCAGGGCTCGACACGGTGGCGGTGTCGTCGTTCGATATGGGATCGGCTTTGCAATCCCGCAAGACAGTGGGCGTGATCGCCGGCGGGCAGCAGATCTATGCCACCGACACGTCGACGTATGTTTCGACGACAGATTGGAGCCGTGACGGTTCAGCTGAAAAGACGAGCTTGCACAAGTTCGACACCGCGCAATCGGGCGCAAGCACTTACAAGGGATCGGGTGAGGTCCCCGGAAGCCTGCTGAATCAATACGCGATGTCTGAGTACGAAGGTGTGCTGCGTGTCGCCAGCACGGTTTCTGAGCGCCGAGGCTGGGTCAACGCTCAGGAGACAACCGAGGGTGTCGTCACCACCCTGCATGAGCAGGACGGTGCGCTTCGGCAACTGGGGCAGGTCGGCGGCCTCGGTAGGCAGGACAACGAATCGATCCGAGCGGTGCGATTCATCGAGGAGCGCGGATATGTCGTCACGTTTCGTCAGACGGATCCCCTTTATGTTCTCGACCTTCGCAATGCTGCAGCGCCGAAGGTGGTGGGCGAGCTGAAGATTCCCGGCTACTCGGGCTACCTGCACCCGATCGGTGGGAACCTGCTGCTCGGTGTCGGGCAAAGCGGCCTGGACTCTGGCGGTGGAACAACCGACATCGACCCGTCTCAGCCAGTTCGTGGTGGTCAGGTCGGCGTGCAGTTCTCATTGTTCGACATCAGCGATCCCGCATCTCCTCGCCGTATCGACACGCAGACCTACGGTGGCGGTGCTGCGGCAGCGGAGTTCGACCCGAAGGCGTTCCTGTATTGGCAGCCGCGCAATCTGATCATTGCTCCCACAAACTTGTATGGCGACCAGCGAGGGCGCGGAGCGTTCAGCGGTCTGGTGCTGCTGCGAGCCAACGCGGATGGACTCTCCGAGCTCGGCCGCCTCGCAACCACCGGGGCCCACGGCAGCGTCAGCCGTTCTTTGGTGATCGGCGACTCCGTCTACATACTTTCCGACCACGCCCTGCAGGCCAACAACCTCAACACTCACCGGGAGATCGACAGACTGATCTTCTAGTGACCTCTGGTGGGCGGGCGTCGTCCGAGAGACGCTGAATCGGCACGTATTGCGGTTGCACCTTGATCTGATGCCCCGGGATGAGCCCGATGCAAGAATGAGTCGAGACCGTCGACCAGAGGGAGATCTCATGTCCGATCAGACGCCCGAGCAGACCGAGAACGAGGAGCCGAGCACTCCCACTGGCGCCGAAGAGTACGGCAGCCTCAGCGTGGAGGACAACCCGGACGGAACGGTCAACCCCGGCGACCTGGCCGGCACCGCCAAAGAGTCCGACGACGATGTGGTCTATCAGCCGGAGCACTCCGAAGAGGACGTCGACAACTGAGCCTCTCCCGCCCTTTCAGCGCGTGTGGTCGTCCTGCGCGCTCCATGTGCCGTCGGATGATTCCGTCTACTAGCGTTCAGCTGATTTGACACTGCTCCCATTACAGCGTTCCCTGGGCAGCCTTCCGCCACAGCCATGGTGGACTCACCGTGTGGAGGATTTGTACGAACCCGTCGAGCCGTACGACTTCGGTGACCTCGAGGTTGGTGATGGCCAGACCTTGTACTGGGAGACGGTCGGCACGCCGCAGGGCCTGCCCGCTGTTTGGTTGCACGGCGGCCCGGGCAGCGGCAGCACGGCCGACGCCCGACGCCACTTCGACCCGTCTGCATACCGGGCCGTGCTGTTCGACCAGCGCGGCTGTGGGCGGAGTCGCCCGCTGGTCAGCGAGCCGGATGCCAACCTGTCGGTCAACACGACCGATCATCTCATCGCAGACATCGAGCGGCTGCGGGCGCATCTGCGCATCGATCACTGGGTGGTGGTCGGTGTGTCCTGGGGGGTGACTCTTGGGCTGGTCTATGCCCAACGACACCCTGACCGGGTATTGGCAATGGTGCTAGGTGCGGTTACCGCCGGCACGCGCCGCGAGGGCGAGTGGATCACTCGAGACATGGGGCGCATCTTTCCCCTGGAGTGGGAACGTTTCACCGAGCTGGTGCCTGCTGCCGAGCGCGGGAGCGAATTGCCTGCGGCCTACGCCCGTCTTTTGGCCGACCCCGACCCACAGGTTCGCGACACAGCGGCTAAGGCGTGGTGTGAATGGGAGGACACGCATGTGTCCTTGGCCCCGGATTGGACGCCGAGCCCCCGATACGCCGACCCGGCCTTTCGCACGGTGTTCGCTCGTCTGGTCACTCACTACTGGAGTCACAACTGCTTCCTTGACGATGGTGAGGTGCTGGCTGGAATGCCGCGATTGGACGGCATTCCAGGCATACTGATCCACGGCCGCTATGACGTGTCAAGCCCGCTCGACACCGCCTTGACAGTTCACCGCGCCTGGGCCGGCAGCAAGCTTGTCGTACTCGGCGACACCGGCCATGGCGGCGCCAGCCTTTCCGGTCAGCTCACCGCTAGCCTGGACTCCTTCCGCACTCTGAAACCGTCTGCATAATCCCGGGCACCCGGTCGCCGGGCGCGAGCACAGCGAGGTGCCAGGACCGTCTTGTCGCCGGCCTCGTGTCGACAGCTAACGCAGCTGCGGCAGGACTTTAGCGCCGAAGACGTCGATCCACTCGTCTTGCTGTTGCCCGACATGGTGCAGCGCGATCTCGTCGAAACCAAGCTCCGCGTACGCGGCAAGTTGGGCGGTGTGCCGGCCGAGATCGGAGGAGACGTGCACGACCTCACGTACCCGATCGATCGTGACGTCCTGGGAGACCGAATCGAAGGTCTCGGTGCTGTCTATATCCCAGCAGGCCGGCGGCGGGAAGACGTTGCTGCGCCACTGCTCGTGGGCGATCGCCTCGGCCTGCTCCTCGTCGGGTGCCCAGCTCAGATGGACTTGTAGGTGCAGCTTTCCCCGGCCACCGGCCGCGCGGTAGGCGTCGATCATCCGGCGTAGCTGCTCCTGGTCAGCATTGACTGTGATCAGTCCGTCGGCCCAGGCTGCGCACCAGCGGGCGGTCGCTACACTCACGGCCGCGCCGAGCAGCGGTGGCGGCTCGGCTGGCCGGGTCCATACCCGTGCCCGGTCGACGCGGACCAGCCCGTCGTGGCTCACCTCTTCACCGCGCAGCAAAGCCCGAATGATGTCGACGCATTCCCGCAGCCGGTCGTTGCGTAGCTGCTTGCGCGGCCAGCCGGTACCGGTGATGTGCTCGTTGCTGGCCTCGCCAGTGCCGAGTGCGGCCCAGAACCGGCCGGGATACATGGCGCTCAGGGTGCCGATAGCCTGAGCGATCACGGCAGGGTGGTAACGCTGGCCCGGCGCGTTCACCACTCCGAACGGCAGCGCGGTGGCCTGCAGGGCGGCACCGAGCCACGACCAGGCGAATCCGGACTGGCCCTGCCGCTCGCTCCACGGCGAGAAGTGGTCCGAGGACATCGCTGCATCGAAGCCGGCCTCCTCGGCGCGCTGCACCGCGGCCAGCAGTTCGCTGGGATGCACTTGCTCGTGCGAGGCGTGGAAGCCGAAAGCGGGCATGCCACACCCGTACCCGTTCCCCCGATTTCAAAGCCACCTGCCCGGCGGCGGCCCGCCGAGGGTTCCTCGCGTTGAGAGGCACAATCAAACGGTGGACGACGCGACGAGCAAAGTAGGCTCAAGCGGCACCCGTCCGGTCTGGCGCAGTGAGCTTCAAGCAGTGAACGTGCCTGACGTGCTTGCCCGATCCGCGCGGTCCTTGGCGGTGAACGTGGCACTGTTGCGTGCGTTCCGCCGCTCGCCGATGGACTTCCTCGACATGTTAGTGGCCAGCGGGGCCGGCACGGTTCCGCTGCGGATGGGACCCGAGCGAGTGCTGCTCATCGACGACGCCACCCAGGCGTGGGAGCTGCTGACCGCGCACGCCCGGCGCACCGGGAAGGGCCGCGGGCTCGTACGCGCGCGCCTTCTGCTCGGCGAGGGGCTGCTCACTAGTGAGGGTGAGGAGCATCTGCGCCACCGTCGCGCTTTGCAGCCGGCGTTCCGGGCGCAGCGAATCGCGGACTACATGCCGCACTTCGCCCGCGCCGCTCGGCATGCCACGGACCGGTGGTCCGACGGTGGCGAGATCGACCTAGTCGCGGAAATGTCGGCCATGACGTTGGACGGCGCAGGATCGGCTCTGTTCGGCTCCGACCTCCGCATGTCCGCGCCGCTGATCACGCGTGCGCTGACCAATCTGCTTGCGGGCTTCCGGCTGGGCATGGCGCCAGGGGGTCCCGCGCTGCTCCGTTCCCCCCTGCCTGTCGCCATTCGGGTGCGCTCAGCCAAAGCCCAGTTGGAGAACATCGTCGACGACCTGATCCGCGGGCCATGGGCCGGTGAACATCCAGCCGGCACAGTGCTAAACCTGCTGGCTTCTCAGCCGGGTTTTACCGACCGGCAGGTCCGGGACGAGGTGATGACGTTGCTGCTGGCCGGGCACGAGACGACGGCGATGGCCCTTACCTGGGCGCTCGCGGCAATAGATCAGGCGCCGAAAGTACGCGCCGACCTCGAGGCCGAGTGGGACGCCAACCGGGAGGCACCTCCGAAGGGTGAGCTGGCAGACGCCCTGCCCCTGACTATGGCCGTCCTCGCCGAGACGTTACGGCTGTGGCCGCCGTCCTGG